>JALYZB010000124.1 GCA_030945945.1 Actinomycetota bacterium
GACGCGGCTGGCGCGGGCCGCCGGCTGGCGTCCGTTCGTGATCGATCCGCGGGCTCGGTTCGCCACCGGACGGGAGTTCCCCGACGTCGAGGCGGTCATCCTCGCCTGGCCACGGGAGGGGTTTGAGCGCGCGGGCGGAATCGAGGCGAGCACCGCAATCGTCGTGCTCGCGCACGACCCGGTCCTCGATGACCCCGCGCTGGAGATCGCGCTGCGGTCTCCCGCCCGTTACGTCGGGGCGATGGGCTCGCGACGGACCCAGGTCGCGCGCCGCGAGCGGCTCAGCGCAGCCGGTCTCAGCGATGCCGAGCTCGACCGTCTCGCCGGCCCCGCCGGGCTTGATCTCGGGGCGAGGAGCGCGGATGAGACCGCACTCTCGATCCTGGCCGAAATGGTCGCCGTCGCCCACGACCGCGCCGGCGGCCGGCTCGCTGACACCGCCGGGTCGATCCACACCGTGGCGCGCTAAGGTGTCCGCACCGGCGGGGGACGGCGTTGAGCAGCGGCCCGGCGCGGCGGCGACCGCCGGTCTAGTGCTCGCGGCCGGGGCCGGCACGAGGTTCGGCCCCGAGGGCAAGCTGCTGTCCAAGCTCGACGGCCGACCGGTGCTCGAGTGGTCGGTGGCGGCGTCCTGCGGAGTCGACGAGCTGACCAGGGTCGTCGTTGTCCTGGGGTTCCGCGCCGAAGATGTCGTGGCCCGTGTCGACCTCGGGCGCGCCGAGCCGGTTCTGTGCGAGGACTGGGCTGAGGGCCAGTCGGCATCCCTGCGGCGCGGACTGGTCGCGCTGGGCGGCTGTGAGCGGGTGATCGTCACGCTCGGCGATCAGCCGCGGATGACCCCTCGCGTGATCTCGCTATTCCTCGACGCACCGGCCGGCACGCGCGCGGTGCACGCGGGCCGGCCCGGCCACCCCGTCGTCCTCGGCTCCGAGCAGGTGGCGGCGGCGATGTCCGTAAACGGGGATGTCGGGGCACGCGAGCTTCTTCGCGGCGGGCCGGTGATCGAGGTCGGTCACCTATGCTCCGGCCGCGACGTTGACACCCTCGAGGACCTGGAGGCACTCCGCCATGAAGCTAGAGCAGTCATTTGAGGTCACGGCCCCGCTGCAGCGAGTGTGGGCGGCGCTGATCGACGTTGAGCATGTTGCGCCCTGCCTGCCCGGCGCGGCGGTCACCGGCCGCAATGACGACGGCAGCTACAACGGCACCTTCAAGGTCAAGATCGGACCGACCTCGGCCGCCTACAGCGGCAAGCTGTTCATGGAGAAGATCGACGAGGATGCGCACACCGCGACGATGAACGCCTCGGGCACCGACAAGCGCGGCCAGGGCGGCGCCAAGGCGACGATCGTCTCCACGGTCAGCGAGGGCCAGGCCGGCGCCACCACGGTCGAAGTCGTGACCGAATACCACATCACCGGTCGCCTGGCGCGCTTTGGTCGCGGCGGGATGATCGAGGAGATCTCCAATCGCCTGCTCGGGCAGTTCGCGACGTCGCTGCAGGCGTCACTGGCCGGCGGCGGCGCGGACCCGCCGGCCGAGGCCGAGGCCGAGGCGGGGCCGGCCGAGGCATCCCCCGAAGCGGCGGACCCCGCGCCCTACACTCGCGCCATCGGTGGGCCGCCACCGGCCGGCGCCGCGGGACCGGCCCTCAGTGGCGCGGGCCCTGCCCCGCCGCCTGTGGAGAGCGAGCCGGTCAAGGGACTTTCGCTGATGGCCTCGGTGCTGGTCAACCAGGCCAAACGCAACCCGGCCCCGATCGCCGCACTGGTGATCGGCTTCTTGGTCGCGCTGCGGGTCCTGCGCCGGCGCTGACGCGCGTCAGCCCAGACGCTCGCGCCCGTGAGACGCGTCGAAGCTCGCCGCCGGGCGGCCGGCGACGATGCCGCTCGGGTTGATCATCGGATGGGTGCGGTAGTAGTGGGCTCGGATCTCGTCGAAGTCGACGGTCTCGGCGACGCCTGGCCACTGGTACAGGTCCCGCGCGTAGGGCCATAGGTTGCGGTATTCGACGAGCTTGCGGATCGAGCACTTGAAGTGCACCTGGTAGACGGCGTCGAAGCGCACCAGCGTGGTGAAGAGCCGCCAATCGGTTTCGACCGGAGCCGAGCCGAACAGGAAGCGCCGGTCCGCAAGCCGCAGGTCGAGCCGGTCCAGGGCCCGGAAGAGCCCGTCGACCTCGCGGTCATAGACCTCCTGGCGGCGGGCGAAGCCGGTCTTGTAGACGGCGTTGTTGATCGACTCGTAGATCTCATCCCCGAGCGTGTCGATGTCGCGACGCAGCGCCTCGGGGTAAAGCTCGACCGGGTGCGCGGCCAGGGGCGCGAACGCCGTTCCGAGCATCCGCAGGATGTCGGCGGATTCGTTGTTGACGATCGCTCCGCGCTCACCGTCCCAGAGGACGGGAACGCTCACGCGGTCCTCGTAGTCGAGGTCGGTGGCGAGGTAGGCTTCAGACAGCAACGCGAAGTCGTTGAGCTCGTCGGTGTGCCGCTCGTCGAACGCCCAGCCGCGGTGATCGCGCAGGGGGCTGACATAGGAGACCCCGATCGCATCCTCCAAGCCCATCAGGCGCCGGCCGATCAAGGTGCGGTGGGCCCACGGGCACGCGCGGGCCACGTACAGGTGGTAGCGGCCGGGGGCGAGCGGGAACTCCGCCCGGGCGTCGTCGGTGACCCAGCCGCGGAACCGGCTGTCCTGACGCTGAAAGGAGCCATCGCCGCCACCCTCGCGGCCGGGTGAGAAATCGCGAGAAGTGGTGCTCATCCACTCGACACTAGTGGGCGCGTCCGCAAATCGTGCGGCGCCGAGGGCGGCTCGAGCGCCGGAGGACTTCCGAACGGGTCCACCAGTGCGCGCGGGTTGCTCGCCGGCGCCGTAAGGGGTGTCCGGCGCGCGGGTAAGGGGTCCCAGCCTGAAATCGTGGGCGGGTGCCCGATGTGCGGCGGCAGGGCGTAACGCAGACTGCATTGAGACGGAATATCACCACGCGAAGGAGCCCGACATGACCCTCAGGATCAACGTCAACGTCAACCAGATCGGCAATCGGATGCGTCGCGGCGTCTCGGACATGAGCTACGCCCAGCGCCGGGTGTTCGAGAACCGCACCGGAATCGCCGTCAACCCGTCGGCCGACCGCAAGCGCGAGCCGGTGAGCGCCACCACCGCGGACGAGCTCGAGGCGCTCTACGCCCGGGGCCTGCGCAGGATGCGACGCTAGTCCGCGTCAGCGGTTAAGGTCCGTGAGGTGACCGGCGAGCAACCCTCTGCGCGCGCCGAGGCGTTCCTCGCGCTGCATCGGCCCGGGGAACCACTGATCATGCCCAATCCGTGGGATCCGGGTTCGGCACGGCTGCTGGCCTGGCTCGGCTTCGCCGCCCTGGCCACCACCAGCAGTGGCTTTGCCGCGACGCTCGGCCGCCTCGACGGCTCGGTGACTCGCGAGGAGGCGCTTGGCCACGCCGCGGCCGTCGTCGCCGCGGTCGCCGTTCCCGTCTCGGCCGATCTCGAGAGCGGCTTTGGCACCGAGGCCTCGACCGTCGCCGACACCGCGGACCGGGCGCGCGCCGCCGGTGTGGCCGGGTTCTCGATCGAGGATTCGACCGGTGACCCGGCGGCGCCGATCTACGACCTGCTGCCCGGCGCCGAGCGGGTTGCCGCCGCCGCGCAGCGCGCCCACGGCGGAGACGGGCCGCGGCTCGTGCTCACCGCGCGCGCCGAGAACCATCTCCACGGCCGCGATGATCTGGCCGACACGATCGCTCGCCTGCAGGCCTACGAGGCAGCCGGCGCCGATGTCCTGTTCGCCCCCGGCCTGACTGCTGCGCAGGATATAGCGGCGGTGATCGGGGCCGTCACCGCTCCGGTCAGCGTCCTGCTGCTGCCCGGCGGCCCGTCGATTCCGGAACTCGCACAGCTCGGAGTCAGCCGGGTCTCGACCGGTGGCGCACTCGCCTTCGCGGCGCTCGGGGCGGCCGTGGAGGCGGCGCGGGAGCTGCGCGATCACGGCACTGTCGGCTTCGCCGCTCGATCGGCCGCGGGGGCCGCTGCGGCACGTGCGGCGTTCGGTCAGCCCGGGTAGATCCGCGCGAGCAGGCGCGCCATGGCCGGCGACGTCGTGTCGTTGCCCGGGCAGCACGTCGGGCCGTTGACGGCGCTGATGCCGATCTCGAGGTGGGGACCGGACGAGAGCCCCACGGTGCCGCAGCCGACTTCGGCGATCGGCTGGCCGGCCTGGACCACGGTCCCGATCGGGACGAGGTCCGGCTCGGCATGACCGTAATAGATGAACCGGCCGTTGAGCGGGCCACCGGTCACCTTCAGGACGGGGGCGGAGGCACCGAAGCCCGAGATCCCCTCCTGGACGATGATCCCGTTGGTCACCGCCACCAGCACGGCGGCCGGTCCGCAGGCCGACCCCCGCGTGCTGATGTCCACTCCCTGGTCGGGGGACCAGGTGCTCGGCGGGGCGACCACGGTGGCGGGCGTGACCGGGAAGACGAAACCTTGGCCGGAGCCGAGCGCGTTCAGTTCCTGGACGATCTTCAGCTCGCGCCGGACCTGCGCCAGCGACACCGCATGGGCGTTGGGATTCCCGACCGGATCGCCGGATGCGGCGACCGCCGCCTGCTGACCGGCGGTCGGGTTGAGCGCCTGAGGATGGGCGGCGGGGAGGGTGGAGGTTCCTGACGCGTTCGCTGCGTCGGCGCCCGACCCCGTCGGCGCAGCTGCGGTTTGTGCGCGCGACCCGCACCCGGCGAGGGCGAGGACGCCGAGCAGCGTTGCGAGAATCACCGTGACCCGCATCATCATCATTGCCAGTTCAGCAGGTTCAAGCCGCGGCGCGCGACGCGACCAGCGGCGGTCGCTCGACCACGTCCTCGGGCGCCGGCCCGACCTCGGGCTCGCTCGGCACGAGGAATCCGGTCGGCAGCGGGCCCTGCAGGCGGCCCTCCCGCTCAAGGCGGGAGGCGAGCGCGCGCAGGACCGAGAAGGCCATCGGGCCCAGCTCGCGCAGGGACTGGTGAGCGTTCTGGCGCTCGGCGAGGTCGACCTGGGCGATCGCGTTCAGGCCGGCCGTGCGGTAGGTGTCGATCAGCAGTGCGATGTCGACGCCGTATCCGGTGACAAAGGGCAGGCGTTCGAGCAGATCCCTCCGGGCGGCGATCTCGCCGGCCAGCGGTTGCGCCACAGCTGCGAGGTCGGGGTAGAAGAGGTTCAGCAGCGGCCGAGCGGTCAGCTCGGTGACCCGGCCGCCACCGTCGGGCAGGGTCAGCTCGCCGACCTTGAACGGCCGGCGGTAAAAGCCCTTCACGAACCCGATCTCGTCCGGTCCGCACAGCAGCGGGCCGATCAGCCCGCATACGAAGTGCGCGCCGAACTGCTCGGTGTCGGCGTCCACGAAGCAGACGACGTCTCCGGTGAGGGTCGGCAATGCCCGCCACATTGCATCGCCCTTGCCGAGCACCGGTCCCAGCTCGGGCATCAGCTGCTCCTGCTTGTGCACCTCGGCGCCGAGGTCATGCGCGATCTGCGCCGTCCCGTCGGTCGAGTCGTCCACCACGACGACCTGATCGATCACCCCGGACTCGCGCAGCCCCAGCAGCGCGTCGAGGATGCGGCCGATCGTTGCGGCCTCGTCGCGGGCCGGGAGGCAGACCGAGACCGACACGGTGCGCTGCGCGGCGAGCCGGGCGGGCGGGAAGTCAGCATGCGCGTAGGTGTGGGTGGCATGCCAGGAGCGGGCGCGGAGCGACATCGCGCCACAGGATGACAGCCTGGGACCGGTGCCGACGGAGCGCGCGGGCGGGAACCGCGCTCGTCAGAGCGCGGTGCGGGCCGGTAGGATCACCGCCGTACCGGGGTCGGTCACGGGTTTCGCGCCCATGCGTAGAGGGAAGGTTGAGCGCGCAGATGTCAGATCTACAACATGGGCGAGGCCCGGTGCTCCGGCCCGCCCCCGGGGGCCGGACGTGAGGCAGATCGTCGGCGTGCCGGCGTTCCGTCGGCTACTTGCCGCCTACGGCCTCAACGAGCTCACCTGGTCCTTCGGGACGATCGCGCTCGCCGTGCTCGTCTACCGGCGCACGGGCAGCGCGCTGGGAACGACGGCGTTCTTCCTCTGCTCGCAGTTCGCGCCTGCGCTGGTCTCGCCGCTGATGGTGGCCCGTCTCACCGGGGTCGACCACCGCCGCGTCCTGCGGTTCCTGTACGGGCTCGAGGCGGCGCTGTTCGGGCTCCTGGCATGGATGGCGGCCCATTTCTCGATCGTCCCCATGCTGGCGGTCATCCTGATCGACGGGGTCGTCGCGCTCAGCGCCCGCGCGGTGGCCCGCACCGCGACCGTGGACGTGCTACGACCCCGCGGACTGCTGCACGAGGGCAATGCCATCATCAATGTGGTCTTCTCGGTCTGCTTCATGGCCGGGCCGGCGATCGGCGGTCTCGTGGTCGCCGCGGGAGGAACGGTCGCGTCCCTGCTCGTCAACTGCGGGCTGTTCGCGATCATCGCGCTCGTCCTTGCGGTGACCGCGCTGCCGACGGCGCAGATCGATGAGGAGGATCTCGGTCGCACCGGGCACCAGCGTCTGCGCGCCGCACTGGCTCACGCGCGCGGAGACCTAGTCGTGCGTCGGCTGTTGATCCTGCAGTCGGCAGGCATGGCTGCGTTCACCATCTCGATCCCGGTCGAGGTCGTCTTCGCCCAGCACTCACTTCACGCCGGGGCGGGTGGCTACGGCGCGATGCTGTCCGGATGGGGGGCGGGCGCCGTGGTCGGCAGCGCAGCGTACGCGCGGTACCGGCGGCGCCCGGGCCGGGCGCTGCTGGCCGCCAGCGGCATCGCGCTGGGCGTCGGATTTGCGATCATCGCCACCGCGCCGACGATCGTCATCGCCGTGGTCGGCTCGGCACTTGGGGGGGCCGGCAACGGCTCGGGCAGCGTGGCCGGCCGCACCATGCTCCAGGAGTACACCCGACAACGCTGGATGGGCGTGATCATGGGCCTCAACGAATCGGTCTCGCAGGCCGCGCCGGGTGTCGGGTTCGTGCTCGGCGGCCTGCTCGCCGCGGCCACCGATCCGCGCGTCGCGCTTGCGGTGGCGGCCGCCGGGTCACTCGCCTACGCGGGCGCGGTCTGGATGCTGCTGGGCCCGGTCGCGATCGGTGAGCCGCCGGAGCCCTCGGACTCCCGGGCCGGCTCGCCGTCTCCCACAGCGGTCCCGGAAGGACACGGGACTCTCGTCTAGAGACTCTCGGCCATCGTCGCCGTGCGCCTGGGCTGCATTGACATCGGATCCAACACCACCCGGCTGCTGGTTGCCGATTGCGACGGCCGCAGGCTGCAGGTGGTGCATGAGGAGCGGGCCTATACCCGGATCGGCAGCGAACTGCTCGAGAACGATGCGCTGGGCGCGGCGAAGATCGCCGAGGTCATCGGAGTCGTCGCCGCGCAGGCCGCGAGGGCGCACCGCGACGGGGTGATCGAGATCTGGGCCGTGGCCACCGACGCGATTCGCCGGGCCGCCAACGGCGCCGAGCTGGTGCGGGCGATCACCGCAGCCACCGGCCTGGCCATCGACGTTCTCAGCGGCGAGGAAGAGGCGCGGCTGGCCTTCATCGGCGCCGCCGCCACGCTCGAGCAGCCCGTGGACGGTGAGCTCGGAGTGGTCGATGTCGGCGGCGGCTCCTCGGAGCTGGTCGTCGGTCATCCACCGTCCGAGGTCGGCTGGTGGGCGTCGGTCAATCTGGGCTCGGCGGCGCTCACACACGTCCACCTGCGCCACGACCCGCCGGAGCCGGCTGAGATCGCCGCGGCGCGGGCGGCCATCGAGCGCGCGCTGGCCCCACTGAGCGTCCCCCCGCCCGCGGTCGCGGTTGCCGTGGGCGGCAGTGCCACGTGCCTGGCC
>JALYZB010000209.1 GCA_030945945.1 Actinomycetota bacterium
CGGAGGCTTTCGGGGCGTTGCGTTGCAGCAGCCGAATGGCGTCAAAGCTCTGCGTGTGGGGCAGACTGAAGCTGTCGCTGAAGGCGCTGCCCGCCGCGGAATGCAGCGCGGTCAGCACGACCAGCCCCGCGACCCAGGCGGCGATCGTGATCAGGCGGTGCCGAAAGCACCAGCTGGCGAGTGTTCTCATGTGGGTGATTCCTCCGGTTCCGGCCGGCTCGTCCGTGCCCGACGGGTGAGCAGTGCGCCCATCATTGAACACGGCTTCTCTGACAATCGAGTGAAGGTTTGTTTTCCTGATCCCGCACACTCAGACTCGATGGCCGCCTCTCGCTCATCGGCCCACAGCGCGGGCCTGCTGCTGCACCGCCGGACACCGGACGGGCTCGAGGTCCTGCTCGTGCATCCCGGCGGCCCGTTCTGGGCCCGCCGCGACGCGGGCGCGTGGTCGATCCCCAAGGGCGAGACCGACCCGGGCGAGGATCCGCTGGCCGCGGCCCGGCGCGAGTTCACCGAGGAGCTGGGCTCGGCGCCCCCCGGCGGCGACGCGATCGCGCTCGGCGAGGTGTGCCAGAAGTCGGGCAAGCGGGTCACGGCATGGGCGCTGGCCGGGGATCTGGATCCCGCGACGATCGCCGGCAACACCTTCAGCATCGAGTGGCCGCCGCGGTCGGGCCGTACCCAGGAGTTCCCCGAGGTCGACCGCGCGCAGTGGTTTGGCCTGGACGCCGCGCGCGAGAAGCTGATCGGCGCCCAGGCGGCATTCCTGGATCGCCTCCGGGCGGCGCTCGGCGACGGAGGCGGTGAGCAGCCGTGAGCGGCTCGGATGCGATCAGCCCGACTGCCCACTACACCGGATACGTGTAGGCCGGCAACGGCCTCTCGCACCCGGGGCTGGTCACCGCGGGCGAGACGGCTCATATACTTGAGGCGTCAACGACTGATCGAGGCCGCCGATGATCGAAGCCACCATGTACTCAGATCCCGCCTGTCCCTGGGCCTACTCCGAGAGTCCCGCCCTGCGCGTGATCGCCTGGCGCTACGGCGCGCAGCTGAGCTGGAGGCTCGTGGTGATCGGGTTGACCGAGGATGCCCAGCAGTACGCCGACCGGGGCTACACGCCGTTGCGCGGCGCCCTCGGCCAGCTGAGCTTTCGCCGCTTCGGCATGCCGTTCGCCCCCGAGCCCAAGTCGCGCCTGAGCGCCACCGCTCGTGGCTGTCGGGCGATCGTCGCCACCCGCCTGGCTCACCCCGGCCGCGAATGGGACGTCTTCCGGGCCCTTCAGCTGGCCAACTTCACCTCGCCGCTGGTGCTCGAGGACGACGCCCAGCTGCGCGACGTCCTTGCCGGCGTCCCCGGTATCGATGCCGCTGCCGTGGTCGCGGCCCTGGACTCCCCGCAGGTGACCGAGGGCTATCAGGCCGACCGGGCCGCCTCGCGCCGGGCCGCCGGGACCCCCGCCGAGCTGCAGGGCAAGACCGCCCAGACCGACGGCGCGGTCCGCTACACGGCTCCGTCGGTGGTGTTGCGCCGCGGCGACACGGAGCTGATCGCGGGCGGTTTTCAGCCTGTCGAGGCCTACGATGTGCTGATCACCAACCTGGACCCGACGCTGCAGCGCACGCCGCCGCCCGCGGACCCCGCGCCGCTGTTGCGGCGCTTTGCCACCGGCCTGACCACCCAGGAGGTCGCGGCGCTGATGGCCGACGGCAACGACGCGCCCGACCGCCACGCCGCCGAGGTGGCACTGATCGAGCTGGTCGCCGACGGCCGCGCGACCCGTGAGCAGCTCGGTGACGACGCTCTCTGGCGGGCCGGAGCCGAACTGGCCGTCGCCGCCTGACCGCGGCGGATCAGATCCAGGGGTTGGTGGCCAGCTCGCGGGCGACCGCCTCGCTGACCGTCAGCGCCGCCCGGACGGTCCGGAAGTCGACGTTCTCCGGGGTGTCGGTCATCTGGTGGTAGTGCGACAGCGCCTTGTGACGGTCCATCGAGGCGAGCGTCGCGGTCGGATAGCCCGCCCGGCTCGGGATCACCGCGTCGGTCGAGTTGCGCGCGCGCATCCCTCGGCGCAGCGGCACCCCGGCCTGGCCGGCCGCTCGGCCGATCAGGTCGCGGAAACCACGGTCGAAGTAGTCCTCCATCACCACCGGGCCCTCGCCCTCAAGCAGGACCAGCTTGAGTGAACCGACGGTCTCCAGGTTCAGAAACCACGTCCGCTCGCGGTCCAGCCGCGGGAAGTGCCGGGCGGCGAAGCCGTAGATGCCGCCCTGCACGACCTCCTCGGCACCACAGGAGGCCAGCAGCACGCGCAGTCCCGGCACTGGCTCCTCGCGCAACCGCTCGGCGAGCGCCACGAGCACGGCGACCGCCGTGAGGTTGTCGTTGGCGCCGGGCACGATCGGCGAGCGGGCGATGTCCTCGAAGGCGGCGACGGCGACCCCCGAGGCGAGCAAGCCCGCGCCGATCATGGCGCGCCGGTCGCGCAGCGCCCCGGCCCCGACCAGCCCGGGCCCGGCGAGCATCGCCCACCACAGCGGCAGCGAGGTGTCGATGCGCTCCAGCACGCCCGGGAAACGCTCGCCCAGCCAGGCCTGGAGGCGGTCATCGAAGATTGCCCCGGGCGGCGCGGCGTCGTGGTGGGCGAGCAGAACCAGCTTGGGTGAGCCGACGGTCTCCAGGTTGAGAAACCACGTGCGCTCCCGGGCCAGACCCGGGAAGTGGCGCGCCGCGAAGCCGTAGATGCCGCCCTGCACGACCTCCTCGGCTCCGCAGGAGGCGAGCAGCACGCGCAGCCCCGGCACCGGCGCGATGCGCAGGCGCTCGGCGAGCGCGACCTGGACGGCCACTGCGGA
>JALYZB010000239.1 GCA_030945945.1 Actinomycetota bacterium
CGATCCATACGCCCCGTCGAGGGGTTGATGCGCTTCTCGACGGCGGCGTCCGGAACCTCTTTGACCAGGACGCAAATCTTCAAGTGTGGCCTCCTATCGAATGTCCTGCGACGGGCGCTCAGCGCCCGCCCCCAGGCGGTCTGCCTCGTGTCGGGATCACCGATACTACCGGGTTGACTGACGAGTCAATCGGTCCCGGGGTGGGATGGGAACGTCTGCGTACCAGGACTAATTGGTCGGCCGCGCGCACGGCGGTGCGCCCGCGCGTCGCATCCACGCTCAGGCGCGAACGGCGCCGCGAATGAAGTCGATCGCCTGCTGGGCGGGCGCCCCGGGGGTGAACACCTCGGCGACACCGAGCCGTTTGAGCTCCTGCACGTCGTCAGCGGGGATCGTCCCCCCCACCGTCACGACGACGTCATCGATGCCCTGCTCGGCGAGCAGGGCCATGATCCGCGGCACCAGGGTCATGTGCGCCCCGGAGAGGATCGAGAGCCCGACCGCGTCGGCATCCTCCTGGATCACGGTCTCGACGATCTGCTCGGGCGTCTGGTGCAGGCCCGTGTAGATCACCTCCATGCCGGCATCGCGCAACGCGCGGGCGATGATCTTCGCCCCGCGGTCATGCCCGTCCAAGCCCGGCTTGGCGACGACGACGCGGATCTTCTTGGCGGTTGCGGACATGCGACAGGGTCCGGCCGGAAGGACGTCACCGACAGGATCGGCCCGAGATCATAGAGCCCGGCGGTCCGCATCGGCCCGCCGGGAGCGCGTCGTGCTAACGGACGGTCACCGTCATCGTCATGTCCGGATGCAGGCTGCAGTAGAGCTTGTAGGTGCCCCGCGTGGTGAAGCGGTGGGCAAAGCTGCCGTGCAATTGGGTGCGAGAGCTGAACTTGGCCGGCCCGGACCTGACCTTGACGTTGTGGTAGAGCGCTCCCGTCCAGTTCCACGTCACCGACGTGCCCGGGGAGACCGACAGCTTCTTGGCCGAGAAGAAGTTGTCCTCCACCTTGACCGTCGAGGAAGCCGCGAGAGCGGTGGCGGCCCCGCAGGCGGCCAGCAGGGCGATGACGAGGAGCAGGGCAGGCACGGGGCGGCGGCGCAGGGGAGTGAGCATGCCGCGCAGCCTAAGCCGCTAGACGATGCGCCGCAGCAGCGGCGGCAGTCCGCGCCGGCGGCGATCGCGCAGCCGGGAGACCACGGCGGCGCCGCCGAGCCCACCCGCGGTGGCGACCGTCGCGAGCACCGCACCGGTCTTGAGCCGGCGCCCGAGCCGATCCAGATGGATAATCGGCCAACCGCGTTGGCGAGCGATCCGAGCCAAGGTCCCGTCCGGATTGACCGCGACGGGATGGCCGACGGTCTCGAGCATCGGCAGATCGGACTCGGAGTCCGAGTACGCGTAGGACTCGGCGAGATCGATCCCATCGGTGGCGGCGAGATCGGCGATCGCCTCCGCCTTGCCGCTGCGATAGGCGAACCGGCCGACCGGATTTCCCGTGTACACGCCGTCGACGACGTCGGAGATGTTCGAGCCGATCGCGCCGTCAAAGGCCATCACCGTGGCCAGGATGTCGGCCAGCTCCTGGGAGGCGGCGGTGACGATGAACACCCGCCGCCCGGCATCCTGGTGCTCGTGGGCAAGCGCGAGCATCTCGGGGTAGACCCGGGGCAGGATCCCGGCCAGGACGGGAACGCCGAGCCGTTCGAGGTCGACGACGCGTACGCCGCCCAGCGACGCCGAGATCCGGTCGCGCAGCGCCACCGAGTCCTCATCGGTGGCACCGCGCAGGCGGAAGCGCAGGTTGGCGATCGCATCGGCGAGCAACTGACGGCGCTCGAGCAGTCCGGCCTGGTACGCGGCGCGCCCGAACTGGAACGCCGAGGAACCCTGGATCAGCGTCTTGTCGAGATCGAAGAAGGCCGCGCCGCCGCGCGCCGGGGCGGCCTCGGGACGGGTCGCCGCCGGGTCGGGTTCGGCCCAGGAGCCCGTCGGCAGCTCGGTATCGATCTCCCGCTCAGCTGCCATGGACTTCGATGATCACCGCATCGCCCTGCCCGCCGCCGGAGCAGATCGCGGCGCAGCCCAGCCCACCGCCACGGCGCCTCAGCTCGTAGACCAGCGCACCGAGGATCCGGGCTCCCGAGGCGCCGATCGGATGACCCAGCGCCACCGCGCCGCCGTTGACGTTGACGCGATCCTCGTCGATGCCGAGCACCCGGATCGAGTTCAGGGTCACCGACGCGAACGCCTCGTTGATCTCCCACAGGTCGATGTCGGAGGCCTGCAGACCCGCCTTGGCCAGCGCCCTCTCGGCCGCCTTGGCGGGAGTCCGGGCCAGGTAGGCAAAGTCGTCGGCCACCGCGGCCTGCGCCACGATCGTCGCCAGGGCGGGCTTGCCGTTGGCCTTGGCCCAAACGTCTGAGGCGACGACGACCGCCCCGCCGCCGTCGTTGACGCCGGGAGAGTTGCCGGCTGTGTGGCTGCCGTCCTTGAGGAAGATCGCGGGCAGCTTGGAGAGCGATTCGAGCGTCGCGTCGCGCCGGGGCGCCTCGTCGATCTCCACAACCGTATCGCCCTTACGTCCCTTGATCGTCACCGGAACGATCTCCTCGGGCAGGCGGCCCTCGTCGGTGGCCTTGATCGCCAGCTCGTGCGAGCGCAGCGCCCAGCGATCCATGTCGGCGCGGGTCATCTCCAGCTCGGTGGCGACCTCGGAGGCTTCCTGGGCCATGTGCTTGCCCGAGAACGGGTTGGTCAGGCCGTCGTTGATCATCGAGTCGATCGCCTTGGCGTCGCCCATTCGGAAGCCGAAGCGGGCGCCCTTGAGCAGGTAGGGGGCGTTCGACATGGACTCCATGCCGCCGCCGACGCCGACCTCGAGGTCACCGGCCCGGATCGCGGTGTCGAGCATGCCGGCGGCGCGGATCCCGGATGCGCAGACCTTGTTGATCGTCTCCGAGGAGACCTCCTTGGGGATTCCGGCCTTGATCTGGGCCTGGCGCGAGGGGACCTGGCCCTGGCCGGCCTGGATCACCTGTCCCATGATCACGTGCTGGACGGCGCTGGGGTCGACGTCGGCGCGCTCCAGGGCGGCCACAATCGCCGTCGCCCCCAGCTCGGTGGCGTCAACGGAGGAAAGTCCGCCGCCGAGCTTGCCGATCGGCGTGCGGGCTGCAGAGAGGATCACGGTCTTGGGCATGAGGGTTCTCCGGCGTCGGTGGTCGGGGGATCCATCCTAAGGGCTCCCGAGAGATCAGTCGGGAGCCCCGATCCCCGCTGGTAACGTGCCCGGCGTGGAGATCACGGCGAGCACCGACAATCCGCTCGCCACTGATGCCGACACGATCGCCATCGGCGTGTTCGAGCCCAGTGACGGCCCCGCGAAGGTCTCCCACGATCTCCCCGGCGGAGAGCTGGCGGCGCTGCTCGCCTCCGGTGAGGCCAGCCCGCGGTTGCGGCGGGTCACCGTCACCCACCACGACGGCCGCCGCGTGCTGCTCGCGGGCCTGGGCCCACGCGCCGAATTCGATGGCGAGCGCGCCCGGTTAGCGGCTGCGGCCGTGCATGCCCGTGCCCGCGAGCTCGGCGCCGGTGCGCTGTGCTGGGAGCTGCCCCACCGCGTCGGTGAGGAGGTCATCGCCGGATTGATCACCGGCACCGTGCTGGCCGGATATCGCTTCACCCGCTTCAAGCCCGGGCCGGCCGGCGAGACGTCGCTTGAGCGCCTGATCATCAGCGCCCACCACGACGTCACCGCCGAAACGCAACGCGCCGCGATCGTCGCCGCGGCGCAGAACCGGGCCCGGGATCTCGCCAACACCCCGGCCAACGTCCTCACCCCGGCTGCGCTGGCGCAATACGCGGGCGAGCTGGCCGCCCGCCACGACGCGCTCGCGCTGACCGTGCTGGACCGGGCCGCGATCGAGGAGCGGGGCATGGGCGCGTTTGCCGCCGTCGCCCAGGGGACCGAGCAGGACGCGCGGCTGATTGAGCTGCGCTATGACGGCGGGGTCGGTGGGTCTGAGTCCGCGCCAGTGCTGGCGCTGCTCGGCAAGGCGGTCACCTTTGACACCGGCGGGCTGGCGCTCAAACCCGCGGCGCAGATGATGGAGATGAAATTTGACATGTGCGGAGGCGCCGCAGTGCTCGAGGCGATCGGGGCCCTGGCCGAGATGGGCGCGCCGGTGCGTGTGCTTGGAATCATCGGCGCGGTCGAGAATTTCCCCGGACCCGGCGCGGTGCGGCCGGGCGACATCGTCACCGCGCTGGACGGGACGACGATCCAGGTCGACAATCCCGACGCCGAGGGCCGGATGGTGCTCGCGGACTGCATCACCCACGCCCGGCGGCAGGGCTGTGACGCGATCGTCGACGTGGCGACCTTGACCGGGGCCGTGCAGTCGGCGCTCGGCTGGGCCTACGCCGGGCTGATGAGCAATGACGACGCTCTGTGTGAGCGAGTCATCGCCGCCGGTCAGCGCACGGGCGAGCTCGTCTGGCGCCTGCCCCTGCACCCGATCTACGCCGAGCAGACTGCCGGCCGCGATGCTGTGCTCACCAACCGCCCCGAACCCCGGGTTGGCCTGGCCAGCGCCGCCGCCGAGTTCCTGCACCACTTCGCCGGGGATCAGCCCTGGGCGCACCTGGACATGGCCGCGGTCGCCTACAAGGGCCACGCCCCCTACCTGGACAAGGGCGGCACCGGGTGGGGCGTGCGCCTGCTCTGCGATCTTGCGCTGGAGTTCGGGGGGTGAGGCGGCGCAGCACCGCGGCCTGCGGTCTGATCCTCGCCCTGGCCGGACTGCTGGGACCCGGCGCGGCCTTCGCGGCCGTGTCCCCCGAGATCGCGGCCGCGCGCCTGCAGGGCAACTACGCCGTCTCGGGCGTGGTGACTCAGGCGGCGGGAGTCGCCGGCGAGCACCGCGGTGAGCATGTTCAGCGGACCTGGAGCTTCATCTCCCCGTGCGCCACCGGCGCCTGTCCGTTGCTCGGTCTGCACCGCCAGCGGGCGGGCGGCACCGACCCGCTCTTCCTGCACCAGGTCTCCCCGGGGAGATACACCGGTGCCGGCGTCTTCGCGGCCCCGGTCCGCTGTCACGGCCGCCTCTACCGCCAGGGCAGTGTCGTCCCGTACACGATCACCCTCACGATCACCGCCGCCGCACCCCAGCCCGACGGCAGCCTCCTCGCGACCGGCTTCTCGGCCGCCTACCGCAACCGCGGCCGGATCGGGCACACCCGCTGCTACAGCCCGCCGAGCTATGACTCGGCGGCCTACCTCGGCCTGCCGGTCGCCCCGGTCCCGCCGGTCGCCCCGGTCCCGCCGGTCCCGCCGGTCCTGCCGGGCAGATAGCCGCTGATCCGCAGGGTCCGCAGGATGCCGTCCAGCAGTGGCAGCTGGCGGCGGCGATGAGACCCATCGCCGGCGACGACGACGTAGACGCAGAAGGGCCGCCCCGCGGCGGTGAAGAACTGCTGGTGACCGAGCTGACCCGCCCGGGGATGGGCCAGGCCCCGGATCGAGAACCGGGTCGGGTCCAGCGGCAGCTCGATCCGCGCCGGCGCGAACAGCCCCCGACTGGCCTGCAGGCCCGCGCCGGGCACGTACTCGGCGAGGGCCAGAAACGACGCCCCGGGCGCCAGCCGCGCCGTGCTGGCGTCCCCGAACTCCCCGTCGTGCAGGGCGAGCGGAAAGCTGGCCGCGTGCAGGGTGGCGTTGCCGCCGGGGCGACGGAAGATCCGTCCGCTCCACCCGCGCGGCAGCGCTACCGCGACCCCGTGGGCCTCGAGCCTCACCCCAGCACCCCAATCACGGCCACCGCGGTCACGGCGCCCAGTGCGAGCCGGCCGGCCGCGGCCGCCGGACGCTGAA
>JALYZB010000270.1 GCA_030945945.1 Actinomycetota bacterium
AGGGGCGGCCCGCGCTCAGCGCCACCACGCGTCGAAAACGCGCCGCCAGTTTCCCCACGCGACCGTGGCAAGGTCATCACCGGTGAAACCCGCGTCCTGCAGAGCGGCGATCAGGCGAGGGGTGCCGGCCACGTCACCGAGCGGCGCTGGAATCGTGGCGCCGTCGTAGTCAGAGCCCAGTGCGACATGCCGGGCGCCGATGCGCTCCGCGACGTAGGCAGCGTGCCGGGCGATGAGCTCGACCGGCGTGTCGGGCTCGTCGGCGAAGTCCTCGCGCAGGAACTCGACGGCGAACACGATCCCGACGATGCCGTCGCTGGCGGCGATCGCATCGAGCTGTGCGTCGGTGAGATTGCGCGACGCCGGAGCCAGGGCATGAGCCCCGGAATGGGAGGCGACCAGGGGCCCGACCTCGGCCCGCGCGACATCCCAGAAGCCGGCCTCATTGAGATGGCTGAGGTCGACGAGGATTCCCAGCTCGGCGCAGCGACGCACCAGGGCGTGACCCGCCTCGGTGAGCCCGGGACCGGTGTCAGGTGAGGAGGGGAAGATGAACGGGACCCCGTGGGCAAAGGCGTTAGGACGGCTCCACACCGGGCCGAGCGAGCGCAGTCCAGCCGCGTACCAGGTGTCGAGTGCCTCCAAGCCGGGATCGATCGCCTCAGCACCCTCGAGGTGCAGGACGGCAGCGAGCGGTCCCTCGCCGTCATGGGCCGCGTCCAGGTCGGCGACGGTCCGCGCGATCCGCACCTCGCCGGCGCGCTCGAGAGCCAGCAGGCGCCCGGCGGCCACCGAGGCGTAGGCGGCCGCCTCGGCCTGGCTAACCGGTGCGGCGAGCACAACCTCGGCCACGCCGTCAGAGCGTTCCACCAGGGTCCAGTCATCACCGGCGGAGGGCGTGAACACGGCGAAGATCGCGCCTCGCACACCGCCCGTGCGCATTCGCGGAAGGTCGAGATGGCCGTGGGGGCGACCGCTGGCGAGGCCGGCATAGTCGTCTCGGGTCAGCGCATCGTTGTGGCCATCAAATACGGGCAGCACGAGATCCGACGGTAGCCACCGGGGCGTCCAAACGAACCTACAGAGGTGTAGGTCTCGTGATAGGCTGGCCGCCTTCGATGCCGTCCCGACCGCCCCCGGACGCAGGTCGCACGCAGCGCCGCCGGTACGCGCCGCGGATGGCGCCCGGTGAGCGGCGCGAGCAGCTGATCGATGCCGCACTCAGCGTGATCGTGCAGCAGGGCTACGAGGGCGTGTCGATCGAGGCGATCGCCCGGACGGCCGGCGTGACGCGACCGGTCATCTATGACCACTTCCCCAACCTCGGCAGCCTGCTGCAGGCGCTGATCGCCCGGGAGGAGAGCCTCGCGCTGGAGCAGCTCGCATCCGTCGTTCCCGGCGCCCCCCCCGGCGACGGTGATCCCGCCGAGCTGTTCGCCGCCGGCGTCCGGCGCTTTCTCGACGCGGTCAGCGAGCGGCCCGAGACCTGGCGGATCATCCTGCTGCCGCCCGAGGGGACGCCGGCCAACGTCCGCGAACAGGTCGAGCGCAACCGCGCGGCCGTTCAGCAACGGATAGCGGCTGTCGTGGAGTGGGCGGTCGGTGTGTCAGGCGTGCCCCCCGACATCGACATCGAGCTCAGCGCCCGCGCGATTCGCAGCCTCAGCGAAGAGGCCGGGCGGTCGGTGCTGACCGATCCCGAGCACTTCGCGCCGGAACGCTACGAGAGCTTCGTCCTCACGCTGATGCGGCTCGTCTGGTCGTCATGACGGCCCCGGTGACGGAGCGCTCGGCGTGGTCATTTACCTTCGAGATCCGCTCCGGCGAACTGACTGCACGCTCTGTCGTCGACGCTCATATTGCCGTGCTCCAACGCGCCGCTCCGCGGATCAACGCGCTCGTCGCCGATCGCTTTGACGCCGCTCGCGCCTAGGCCGACGACGCCGGCGCACGCATCCCGGCATCCAGCGCGGCCGAGACACTCCCGCCGTTGCTCGGCGTTCCGTTCACGATCAAGCAGTCGATCGCTGTGGCGGGCATGCCGCAGTCGGCCGACTGGTCGCCCGCGCCGGTGTGCGCGCATCGCACGCGCATCGACCGTTTCCGCCTGCGGGCGGCGGGGGCGATTCCGCTGGGCGTTACCAACACCTCCGAGCTGACGCTGTGGATCGAATCAGTCAATCGCCTCCACCGTTCGGCCTGGCCTCGGACATCGGCGGCTCGATCCGCGTTCCGGCGCTGTTCTGCGGAGTGTTCGGCCACAAGCCCTCCTCTGGGCTGGTCCCCACCTCGGGCAACTTTCCGTCCAACGAAGCCGGCAACAGCCGCCTGCTCGGTGTCGGCCCGGTCGCCCGCCGAGCCGAGGACCTGATCGCCGTTCTGCGGATCATCGCTGGACCGGACGGCGTCGACACGACCACCCAGCCGGCGGAGATCGGCGACCCCACGACCGTACCTCGAGGGACTGCGTGTCGGGATCGCCGAGGGACGTCCTGGCGGCCGATCAGCCGGGAGCTCTACGACGCCCGGGAGCGCGCCGCCGGAGCGCTGGCCGCTGCCGGAGCCCGGATCCGTCGCGTTCGGATGCCGTCCTGGCGGAGCGCGTTGCTTCCGTTCCTCGCCCGCCTGCAGGCCGGGTCGCCGAGCACGACCGCCGATCTGGTCGCCGCGTCCGGAGGCCGGCGGCCCGAGGACACGACTACTCGTTCCCGGCGGTCCGTACACCATGGCCACCCGTCTGACCCTGCTTGGCGAGGCGCTTCCCGATGCCGGCTCGGACGCGCTCCTGGCGCGCACTCATGAACTGGCCGCCGAGCTGCGGGCGGTGATCGGCGATGGGGGATGCTGGATCCCGCCCACCGAGCCCCGGCGCCGCGCAACGGCACGACCGTGGGGCCGGCCGTGGCTGCCACGCCGGCCGCGATCTTCAAACTTCGCCGAGGTTCACGTGACCCAGGTGCCGCTCGGACGCTCGGCGCGCGGCCTTCCCCTTGGCGTTCAGGTCGCGGGTCCGGTCGGTCACGACCACGTGACGATCGCGGTCGCCATCGCATTGGAGCGGGCGTTTGGCGGCTGGTCGCCACCTGCGCCTCGTGGGCCTCGTGGCGACGCCGCGCACACTCTTAGCCTGCTCCTACGTCGATGACACGTTGGTCTTCGCCACCGGGCCGATCCTGTGATCACCACCAACTAGGAGCCCGGACATGACCCTCGCACTCAACATTTCTCTCGCCGTCGTCGTCTTCGCCGGCGTTGTCGGCCTCCTGGCCTACAACATTCTCGCCGCACGCACTCCGGCTCAGGCCAAGTTGCGGCCCGAGACCGCCAGGCGCCCCGCCCACGCGCGTCAGCGTGCCTACGGCTCGCTGGACAGCGCCCGCATCTAAGCGCTCATCGCCCCGCCAGGTCCCCCGACAACGACGGGGACCTGGTCGGGTCCCCGTCGCATGAACGACCCCCGGACCAGACTCACGGCCGGGTTGAGCACCGGCCCGGGGGGTTCGACGGCTCAAACCCACCTCCGTGAGCAAAGTTGCGCCGGTCTGGTCTGGGCGTGTGCTGACCTACGTAGATTCACCGTGTGAGTCTGAGCCCAGCCGGAACCAACTGGTCCGGGAACGTCGTCTACATGGCCCGGGCGCTTCACCGTCCTCGCACGGTGAGCGAGCTTCAGACGCTCGTCACCGAACGTGATCGGATCCGTGCGCTCGGCTCGCGCACTCCTTCAGCTCGATCGCGGACTCCGCCGAGCTGATTTCGTTGGCTGAACTCGAGGGCGACATCACGGTCGATGCGGCCGCTGGCACGGTCACCGCCCCGGCCGGCGTCACCTACGCCGAGCTGGCTGTGGCGCTGAACCATCATGGCCTCGCCCTGGCCAATCTCGCCTCGTTGCCGCACATCTCGGTGGCCGGAGCGGTCGCCACGGGAACCCACGGCTCGGAGGACCGCGCCGGGAGCCTGGCCAAATCCGTGGTCGGGATGGAGCTGGTCATCACTGACGGGGCGCTGGTGCGCTGTCAGCTTGGGGAGCCGGAGTTCCCCGGGCTCGTGGTTGGGCTCGGCGCCCTGGGCATCGTCGTCCAACTGACGCTCGCACTCGAGCCTGCCTGTCACGTCGCGCAGCGCGTCGATGAGGGGTTGGACTGGGACGTGCTGCTGACCAACCTGGACGCTATCACCGCGGCCGGGGACAGCGTCAGCGTCTTTCATCGCGCTGGTCCGGCGGCCGAGCAGGTGTGGGTCAAGCGTCGCCTGCCCAGTGATCCGCTCCCGGCCGAGCTCTTCGGGGCCCGCTCCGCTCTAGAGCCTCGCAATCCGGTCCTCGGCGCCAACCCCGCCAATGCCACCGAGCAGCTCGGGGTCGCGGGGCCCTGGTCTGATCGCCTGCCCCACTTCCGCGGCGGCTTCACGCCGAGCTCCGGAGCGGAGATCCAGTCAGAGCTGCTGGTCGGCCGCGCTCACGCCGCCGAGGCGATCGCGGCGATGCGCGGCCTGTCGGCGCAGATCCGGCCGCTGATGTTGGTCGGTGAGCTGCGCACCGTTGCCGCCCACGAGCTGTGGCTCAGCCCGGCCTACCAGCGCGACACGCTGGCGTTGCGCTTCACCGGGCGGCGCGAGCCCAAGGCCGTGCAGGCGGCGGTAGCGGCGCTCGAGGCGGCGCTGGCACCCTGCGATGCGCGCCCTCACTGGGGCAAGGTGATGGCCGCCCGGGCCGGCACAGTGGCTTCCCTGTACCCACGGACGGCCGACTTCCGGAGGCTGCGATCGCGGCTGGATCCGCGCGGCGTCTTCGTCAACCCGTGGCTGATCGATCACGTCCTCGGCGAGGACCTCGGGCCCTCCTGACGATGACCGACCCGACGCCACTCCGCGGGGAGCGCTTTGTCGTCCAGCTGCACGACGCGACCACGCTGCACTTCGATCTCCGGCTGCAGATCGACGGCGAACTGCGCTCCTGGGCGGTGCCCAGGGGGCCGTCCCTGGACCCGTCCGTGCGTCGGCTCGCGGTCCCGGTCGCACCCCACGAGCTGAGCGCAGCTGAATTCGAGGGCGTGCACGCGGGCCAGCGACGCGGCAGCGGGGCGGTGATCATCTGGGATGAGGGCCGCCTGGAGCTGCGTGGGGCCGACGCCGGCCATCTCTCGTTCATTCTCGACGGCCACAAGCTGCACGGCCGTTTCGCCCTCACCGAGACAGGTCCAGACCGCTGGATTCTCGTCAAGGGAGCCGACGGCGAGGCCCGACCGGGCACCGACATCGTCGCCGCCCAACCCCGCAGCGTCCGCAGCGGCCGGACCTGGCAGGAGCTTGCGGACGCGAGCTGATCGCGCTTGTCATACTGAGGTCCCCTCGGGGGGCGTAGCTCAGTTGGTTAGAGCGCCGGCCTGTCACGCCGGAGGTCGCGGGTTCGAGTCCCGTCGCTCCCGT
>JALYZB010000305.1 GCA_030945945.1 Actinomycetota bacterium
CCGCGGTAGAGATCGGCCGGTCCCTCAGGGGCGCTGGCGCCTCTCACAGCAGCGAGCGCGCCGCGGCGCAAACCCGGCCAAGCCCAGCCGCGGCGCGAAGCGCAGCGGCGCAGCGGTGGCCGCCAGCCCCGGCGAGGCCGCTCCCCGCGTTGACCACAGCGTGCTGTGGCGGCGCGGCGTCACGCTGACGCTGCTGATCATCGCGGCGGTCGGAGCGCTCTTGGCCGTTCCAGATCTGCGTCCCGTCGTAAGCGAGATCAGCGACATGAACCCCACGTTGGTCGGCGCCGCGATCGCGCTGGAGCTCGCGTCCTGCGCAAGCTTCATGCTCATCTTCCGCGTCTTCTTCAGCCCCTTGGACCGGTCCGTGGCCCGTGAGCTGGCGTGGGTGCAGATGGGCTCAGGCGCGCTCATCCCCGGAGGCGGCGCGGGATCACTGGCCGTCGGTGGATGGCTGCTGCACCTGGCCGGAATGCCGACGCGACAAATCGTTCAGCGGTCAAGCGGGCTCTTCTTCCTCACCAGCGCGATCAACGTGCTCAGCCTCGGGGCCGCCGGACTGATCCTGCTGCTCGGGATCGGTGACGGGCCTCACGACGCGGCGCGCGCTGGGCTCCCCGCCCTTGTCGCCGCCGGAGCGATCATCCTCGTGCTCGCCAATGCGCCGCTCTCACGGCGGCTGTCGCGCAGCCACGACCACACGGCCTGAATTTAGGACGTCGGCGTCGGCGTCCCCACCGCCCGCCGGGCGCTGCTTCACCCGAGCTGGCGTCTGTCGGGTGCGATCGGGTACCTGTTGTTCGATATCGCGGTGCTCTGGGTGACCCTCGCCGCCGTCGGGCCGCTGCCGCCGGTCGCCGCGCTCGTCATCGCCTACCTCGTCGGGTACCTCGCCAACGCGATCCCGGTCCCCGGAGGTATCGGCGTGCTCGACGCCGGACTCGTCGGCGCGCTCGCGGTCTACGGGCTGCCGCTCACCCATGCCGCCGCCGCCGTCCTCGTCTACCACGCAATCGCGTTCTGGGTCCCACGCTCGGCGCAACGATCGCCTACCTGCCGCTGCGCCACCGACTGCTGGCCAGCCCACCGTCCACGGAGGATCGACATCGACGGGATGATCAAGAGCCGCCCGCAAGCGGGCCGTCATGGCGAGCTTTACCGCGGCGTGACGGAACACGACGCCGCCCATCCTCGAATCGGCGGCGAAGCTTGGGCTGACGACAACCCCCTGCACTGTGCGAGCCGGACGATGGCGAGACCGGGACTCGAACCCGGGACACCACGATTTTCAGTCGTGTGCTCTACCAGCTGAGCTATCTCGCCGCGCCGCGCGATGCTAGCGACTGGTGCTCGCCGCTGGCCGCCGCGGCCGGGGCACCGCTCGCGCCGATTCTCCTCGAATCAGCGGTTGCCGCTTGCCCTTGGGGCTCACGCGCCGCAGGATGCTCGATTCCGGCCAATCGCGGGGAACCTGAGGGCTCCTGATCGCACCCAAGCGCGGGCCACACCACACGCTCGGCAGCGTCAGCGGATCGGTCGCGGCGACCCCGTCGGCGTTGACCAGCCCCGCAAGGCTCGCGTTGTGCTGAGCGACGACACGGTCACCGAGTCGAACGCCACTGGTCGGCGGCGGACCACCAGGCTGTAGTCAAGCCGCGCCCGCCCGTAGTCCGCGGTCACGGTCAGAAAGCCGAACGCCCGATGCTGAAAGGCGTCGAGGCCGAGTCCCGGCAGACCGGTGAACGCGGCCGGAGGCCCAGGGATCCCGCGCCCCAACCGGTGCAGCTCGGGAAAGCCGCCGCTGCCGGCCACCAGGTAGGGCACGCAGCGGCCGTTCAGGCTCCGGCTGAAACGCTGGTAGTTGTGGGCGTGGGCGCTGAGCACCGCGTCCGGCGCCCGGCCCGAGGCGGCAAAGCAGTCATCGAGGATGTCACCGAGCGAGAGGTTGGAACCGTGCTCGACGTCGGCGGAGTACACGGGGTGGTGCATGGCCAGCAGCAGCACGGCATCGGCCCGTGCGGCGCGCAGCTCGCCGATCAACCAGTCGCGCTGCGCGGGATCGAGCTGCCCTCCGTCGCGCACGCCGGTGTAGAGACCGATGATCGTCACCAGGTCATGCCGCAGCGTCCAGTGCACGTGGGGCTGATGCGCGGGCGCCGGCCGGGCGGGCTCATCCTGCCCAGGACCGCTGACCGGACGGACCCCCTGACCGGGAGCACAGAACTGGGCCGTGAACCCGGACAGCGGGAGTCCTGCCGCATCGGGTGGGCACTCCCCATCGTGGTTTCCCGGGATGCCGACGATCGGCGCCCGGTAGTCCCGATAACCGTCCTGCAACTGCGCCCGGTAGCCGGCGGGCTCGCCATGGGGGTAGACGACGTCGCCGAGGTGATAGAGCAGGCGCGCCGGGTGTTCCCCCGCCAGCTGGGTCGCCATCGCCGCCGCCACCGCCTGCTGGGGACCCGGATTGCCGTGGCCCCCGGTGTCGCCAACGGCGTGAAAGCGCAGCCGCCCCGCCCGGGAGATCGCGGCCGCGGTGTCGGCGCCGACGATCGACTCCAGGCCGAGGCGGTAGGGCGCGGCGCCGGCCGGCGGCGGCAGCGGCACCAGCTCGGATGGCCGCGGATAGCGACGGCGCAGCAGCTCGTGGGCGGTTGGCCCGGGCACCGGCGATGGCGCGGGCTCGAGAACGTGGCGGGGCGCCGGCAGGGCGTGGGCCTGGGAGGAGCGCGACGGGGCGATGACTCATTCTGGTGCGGTCATCGGACCTTCACGTTGAAAAGCTGTGACCGTTTGCGCAACGGCCGACAGCTCGCTGGGGTCAGTCCGTCTCGTCGCCCATCCGTCGCAGCAGCTCGAGCGCCCCCCGCTTGGAGAGGGGTTCGTTGAGGTTGCCGCACTTGGGCGACTGCACGCAGGACGGGCAGCCGTCGCGGCAGGGGCATTCCCCGATCAGTCGGCGGGCGTCGCGCACGAGCCGCTCGAACTGGTCATAGCCGCGCCGGGTGATCCCGACCCCGCCGGGATGGCCCTCGTGGATGAAGATCGTCGGTCCGCCGGTCTGGGGATGGGCGTTGGTCGACAGGCCCCCGATATCCCAGCGGTCGCACATCGCGATCAGCGGCAGGACCGCGATCTGGCCGTGCTCGAGCGCGTGCAGGGACCCGAGGAGGTGTCCGGGCGGGAAGGGGGGCACCGCCGGCGAAGCCGGTGCTCCGTCGATCAACTCGTCGAGCTCGTACCACAGCGCCCGGGTCGGGAACTCGACCGTCGGCAGATCGAGCGAGACGAAGTCGAGTACCTCGTGGTCAGAGAGCCGCTTGCGCTGGTAGCCCAGCACGACCTCCGAATACACGACCGACCCGTAGGACAGCGTCGCCCCCATGGTCTCACGACGCTCGATCAGCCGCTCGATGTAGGTCATCGATTCGCGCTTGGTCTGGGTGAAGTAGTCACCGTCGAACGGCTCGAGCAGTGCTCGCCGTCCCTCGAGATCGAGCTCGAGCACGGCGTAGGAGCGGCCCATGTGGAGGTAGATGGCGCCATCGTGGATGGTCGAGAACGCACGGCCGGCCTCGACCTGCCCAAGCACCTCGCCCGAGCTGGCGTCGATCAGGATGAAGCTGTCGGCCGAGGCCGAGCGCAACGCGACCCTGGCGGCCGGGTAGTCATCGGCGCGGCGCGGGACAAAGCCCGTGGCGCGCTCGCGCAGGAAGCCGGCCTGGGCCAGGGCGCTGGCGTGCTCCTGCCATTGCGCTCCGAGGATCGCGGTGTCGGCGGAGCTCAGCGGCGCCTCGTGCGCAGCGCAGAGCAGGTGCTCAGCGTAGATCTCACTGCTGAACGGATCAAGGATCGCGGCCTCGACCGGACGGGCCAGGAAGTCGTCGGGGTGGCGGCAGAAGAACTGATCCAACGCGTCCTCGCCGGCGATGTAGACCGCCAGGCCACGGCCCCGGCGCCCCGCCCGTCCCCACATCTGACGCAGGCTGGCCACGGTGCCGGGAAAGGTCACGCAGACCGCGGCGTCGAGCTCGCCGATGTCGATGCCGAGCTCGAGCGCGTCGGTGGCGACGACGCCGAGCAGCTCGCCCTCGGTCAGCCGCCGCTCGATCTCGCGGCGCTGGGCCGCGGTGTAACCGGCGCGGTAGGGCGCGATCCGCTCGGCGAGGTCAGCGTCCAGGCGGTCCTGAGCGTGGCGCAGGATGAGCTCGACGCCCTTGCGCGATTTCATGAAGCAGATCGTCCGGGCGCCGCCGGCCACCAATGCGGAGAACACCTCGGCGGCCTCATACAGCGCTGAGCCGCGGACGCCGAGCTGCTCGTCCAGCAGCGGCGGGTTCCACATCGCGGTCCGGCGCGTCGCCTTGGGCGCGGTGTCACGGTCGACGAGGGTGAAGTCGTTCAGGCCGGTCAGCTTCTCCGCCAGCTCGACCGGGTTGGCGATCGTCGCGCTGGTGAGCAGGAAGCGCGGCTCAGTGCCGTGGATCGCGGCCGCGCGCCGCAGCCGGCGCAGCACGTTGCCGACGTGGGAGCCGAACACTCCGCGATACACGTGGGCCTCGTCGATGACCACGAAGGCGAGATTGGCGAACAGATCCCCCCACGCGTGATGGTGGGGCAGGATGCCGACGTGGAGCATGTCTGGGTTGGTGAGGATTAGGTTGCTGCGCTTGCGGATCGCCGAGCGCTCGGCCCGGGGCGTGTCGCCGTCATAGATCGCGGGACGGATGTGCTTGGTGAGCCCGAATCGGTGCAGCGCCCGGGCCTGATCCTGCGCAAGTGCCTTGGTCGGATACAGATACAGGGCGCGTGCGCCCGGATCGGAGGTGAGCACTTCGAGCGTCGGGAGTTGAAAGCAGAGCGACTTTCCCGACGCGGTCCCCGTGGTGACGATCGTCGGACCGGCGAAAGCGCTCTGCAGGGCCAGCGCCTGGTGCTCGTAGAGCTCCTCGATGCCGGCCGCAGCGAGCGCCTGGATGACGCGCCAATTGAGGTCCTGTGGCACCGGAACCGTCCGCGAGGTCTGCGCCGGCGAGAGGCTGTCATGGACCAGCCGCTCGTCCTCGCGCCCGGTTGCGAGCAGGCTCTCCCAGGGTTCGATCTCGCGGATGGCGGCCACTGACTCTGAGTATGGCGGCGGAGTTTTTCGGCCTCGCTGCTACGGTCGCGGCCCGCCGATGCGCTGCCTGTACGTCGATCTCGATGGGACCCTGCTCGGCCCTGACGCCTCGCTGCTCACCGGCGCCGACGGCCGCTTCAGCCTGCTTGGAGCACGTGCGCTGGAGGCGTGCGCCCGGGCCGGCGCCGAGGTCGTGATCTACTCAGGCCGGCGGCAGTCCAGCGTGTTCGACGCGGCACGTCTGATCGGCTCATCGGCGTTCATCTTCGAGATCGGCTGCGGGCTGGTGATCGACGGAGAGCGCGAATGGCTGACCGGCGGCGTCGAGCCCTCGGCGTCTGCGGGGTCGATCTTTGCGCAGATCGAGGCCTGCGGTGCGCCGGCGATGCTGCTCGAGACCTTCGCCGGACGCCTGGAGTACCACACCCCGTGGGCGACGGGCCGCGAGGTGTCGCATCTGTTCCGCGGCGAGATCGACCTCGCCGCGGCCGCGGACGCGCTGCAGGCGGCTGGGTTCGGCTGGCTGCGCATCGTCGACAACGGCGTCATCGACGTTACGAGTGACCAGCTCTCGAAAGTCACGGCGATGCACGCCTACCACCTGGTCCCCGCGAGCGCCTCCAAGGCTCGCGCGGTGGCCCGCCATCAGCAGGCCCGCGGGTATGCGCCCCAGGACTGCATCGCGGTGGGGGACTCGCGCGAGGACATGGGGGCGGCCGAGGTCGTCGGCACGTTCTGGCTGGTCGCCAACGCACTTGAGCGCGACCGGTCACTGTCCACGGATGTCGCCGATCGAACCGGCGTGCGGGTCACCGAAGCGGCCTACGGCGCCGGCGTCTATGAGGCCGTCGTCACCACGCTCACCTCCGGCGGCTGACCGCGACAAGCCGGCGGCTCCGAGCCGCCGCCGCTCCCGGGTCTACGGATGGAAACGCTTCGGTTCCTGCTCGAGGACCTGGGCGTCGTCGACCGCCCATCCGAGCCGCTCCACGAGCTGACTCGGGAAGTGCGGTGGCGCGAAGTCGCTGACGTTCACCCGCTCGGTGAACGTGACAGCGCGGTCGTTGCCCTCGGACCGGCTGTCCGCGGTCACGATGATCTGTGGCATAGGTCGGCTCCCTCCCGGGGTTGACTGGACCGTCTTCACCGTGACAGGCGGAGGTTCAGCACCGGTAGACATCTCGTGTCATTCGGGCTTCGGTCTGGTGAACCAGCCACGAATCCGCTCGCGCAGCCGCCACCAGAAGGCGGGTCGCACGGCCGGCCGCCAGCGCGCGGCGGGGGGAACGGTCGTGCGCACGACGGCGAGCCACTCCTCGAGCGGCAGGTCGCCGGCGATCAGCCGTCCGAGCGCGGCGGTGACCGGCGCCTCGACACCGGCTGCGGCGAGCGCCCGTGCGAGCAGCGGCACCGATTGAAGTGCCTCGACCGTCTGACCGACCCGGGCCGGAATCTCGGCCGCGGTCACTCCCTGGGCCAGCAGCTCGCCGGCTCGTCGGTTGCGGCTCTGCGGCGCCAGCGCGGTGGCCACCAGGTCCCCTGTGCCCGCCAGGCCGATCATCGATTCCGGGCGTGCGCCCTCGGCCTCGGCCCACCGCCAGACCTCGGCGAAGATATGCCCGGCGGCGGCTCCGGCGGCGTTCAGCCCTTGGGCCTCGGTCGCCCCGGAGGCCAGCGCAGCGGCGTTCTTGGCCGCGCCCGCGAGCTCGACGCCGACGGGATCATTGGATTCCTCGCAGACGACGCCGGCCCGGATGAACACCCCGGCCAGCGCCTTGGCCAGTGCCTCCTCGGTCGAGGCAGCGACGAGCCCGGCGCCTTCGCTGACCATCTCCTGGGCGTGCGCGGGGCCACCGATGCACGCGGTCCGCGCGTCGCCGAAACGCCCGCGCAGCAGCCGGGTCGGCGGACTGCCGCCCGGCGGAACCAGACCCTTGGCCAGGGACACCACCGCCGCCTTGTCGGGCAGACCGCGGTACTCGAGCTCACGGATCACGTCGGCCAGACCGACCGAGGGAACGCCGAGGAAGACGTAGTCGGCCCGGGCCAGGCCGGCGCCGACCGACTCGACGCGCAACTCCCGGGGAAACTCGACCCCGGGGAGATAAGCGACGTTCTCACGGGCCTCCAACAGCTGCGCCGCCTGGGCGTCGGTGCGCGCCTGCAGCGTCGTCCGCAGGCCTCCGCGAGCCAGGAGCACGGCGACCGCAGTCCCGAACGAGCCCGCCCCGATGACGACGGCGCGCTTGGTGCCCGGAGCGGGCAGGTGGATGGACGGTCGAGGGATCGGGGGCACGGCAAAGGGGCCTGAAGGAAGCCGAGAGCCTAATGTCGGAATAGGGGTGTCGTGACTGCTCGGCTACGCGGCTCCGCGTGCGCGGACCGGCTCGCCGCGATCCGCGCGACCGATCGCGTCGGCGAGCGCAGCGGCCGCCTCGGCGATCTCACCAAACGCGTCGGCGACAACCGCGGCGTCGGAGCCGGTGATCGCGCGGTTGAGCTCCGCGACGGCGACATCGAAGCGCTGCCACAGCTCCGCCGGCCCGCGACGCCCGGTGCCGGCCCGCAGCTCGTAGGGCGGCGCCGCGTTCTCTGACCCGGGCACCGGACGCCACCGCAGGCCGGCGGAATGAGCGTGCTCCCAGGCAACCTGCTCGGCGGAGGCCGCATCGGCGAGGCCCTGCAGGCGCGCGGGGAAGCCTGCATCCGGCGGCGCGAGCTTGTGCGCCCGCATCGCTCCGGCCCAGCCGTTGGCCGCGTGGCGCACGGCCCGCATGATCTGCGCGCGTTCGCGATCGAGCTCGTCCGAGAAGCTCACGTCGGGACCCCCGTTCGGTTGGTGCTCACCCCGGCGGCATGGGTTCCGGGCGCGTCGGGTGTCATCGGCCAGCCTCGGCGCGACCGACCGGCTCGCCGCCCCAGAAGTCATCCGCACTCGGACCCGGGTCCGGAGGCGCGGTCACTGCCGGGCTCGCGCCGCCATAGTTGGCGTCGACGATCCGCTCGAAGTCCGAGCGCTTGATGCGCACCCGGCGTCCGATCCGCAGCGCGGGCAGACGCCCCTGATCGATCCAGTTGCGCACGGTCTGCTGATTGAGCCGCAGGGTCTGCGCAACCTCAGCGACCGTGAGATATGCCTCTTCAGGATCAGGGCTCGATGGGCTCATTG
>JALYZB010000335.1 GCA_030945945.1 Actinomycetota bacterium
CGATGCTGCCTTGCGCTCACGGTGCGTAGCCGTCCGCCGGTCGTCCTCAACGCGGATCGTGAGTGGGACGGACCCGATCTGCCGATCCGCGTACGTCTACTCAGGTAGCAGCCGATCCGGCCCCGCGAGCCGAGTTCCCGGCCGGCGGTCCGCACGCGCAAGACGCTGCGCGCGCTCAGGGCCGCCGGAAATCGGATGGCTCGAGGAACAGCGCTCGGTTCGGTAGCGTCTGAGCTTGACCGGCGCCCGCGCCGCCCGTTCCCGGCGAGCGACTTGGGCGCGGGCGGGCCAGGATCGCGGCGGCGATCACGCCGGCCACGGCGCCGCTGGCGTGGGCCTGCCAGGACACGCCGTGCTGCGGCACCAGGCTGGACGCCAGCGCGCCGCCCCAGACGACGCCGACGACCACCCCGACGAGGATCTCCAGCCAGCTGCGATTGAACAGTCCGCGGGTGAGCAGGTAGGTGGCGTAGCCGAAGACGACGCCGCTGGCGCCGATGGTGACGGCGTTCCCGCCGGGCGCGATCAACCAGGTGCCCAGGCCGCCGATCACGATCACGATCACCGTGACCAGGGCCAGGCGGGCGGCCCCACGCAGGGCGATGATCACCCCCATGAACACGAACGGGATCGTGTTGTCGATCAGGTGCGGCCAGCTGGCGTGCAGGAAGGGTGCGGTGAAGATTCCCCAGAGCTCGCCCACGTTGCGGGCGTGCAGCCCATCCGAGTTCAGCCCGTATCCGTCCAGGGAGTTGATCACCTCGACGATCCACATCAGGGCGACGATCGACGCGAGGAGGACGAGGCCCTGCATCGGCTCGCGGCGGCGGGTGGGCAGCGGGGTGGTCATACCGGTACAGGATGGCAGGCGCGCCGGCCCGGCGGAAGCGACTCTTCGAAGATCATTCGGCGTCCAGGGTCGCGTCGGCCAACGCCAGGGCAACCTCGGAGCGTTCGCGCAGCGAGGAGCGCAGCACGAACTCGCCCGGCGTGTGGGCGCCCCCGCCACGGGGTCCAAGCCCGTCCACGGTCAGCGGGATCGTCCCCGCGAAGTGGCTCGCGTCGCTGGCCCCACCGCGGGGCACGCCGGTGATCGGGCGGCCCAGCCGGGCCGAGGCGGCCGCGATCAGCGGCGCGGTCAGCTCGCCGGAATCCATTCCCGGCCATTCGCGCTCCATTCGCACCTCCAGCCCGACCTCGTCGAGGCTGGCCGGAATCGCATTCACCACCTCGGAGAACGCCTCCAGGCGCCGCGCGCGGAGATCGAAGATGAGTTCCCCGGCGGCCGGGACGACGTTGAACGCGTCTCCCGAGCGCATCACCGTGGGAACGGCGCTCAGCTGCTCGGGGCCGCCCGGGTCATGATGAGCGGCGCCCAGACGCGCCACCTCGGCGAGGGCCAGCAGTGCGTTGCGCCCCGCGTCGGGCGCGCTGCCGGAGTGTGACGCGCGGCCGGTGGCCAGCACCTTGAGCGTCCCGGCAGCCTTGCGGCGCACGACCACGCCCTCGCCACCGTCCCGAGCACGCTCCCCGGCCTCGAAACACAGGCACGCGTCGTAACCGCCAAACCGAGCCGCGTGCACGAACGGCGTCACCCGCCACTCCTCGTCGGTCACGAGCAGGACCGAGAGCTCGGCGAAACGCTCGGGGCGCCGAGCGAGCGTCCGGGCGACGCCCAGGGCCAGGATCACCCCGCCCTTCATGTCCGCGGTGCCGCTGCCGAACAGCCGGCCGTTCTCGTTGCGCAGCGGTTGATGATCGGCGTGCGCGATCACGGTGTCCACGTGGCCGAGCAGCATCAGTCGTCGCCGGCCGGTCCCGGTGATCGTGGCGATCAGGTCCGGCGCACAGCGTGGGGTCGAGCAGGCCGGCCGCTCGAAGCTCGTCCCCGCGGGGAGCAGGCCGACCGCGAGCGCGAGCGCCGCCTCGGCACCCTGCAGGTCCCCCGACGGCGAGGAGATGCCAACCATCTTCTGCAGCGGAGCCTGCGCCCAAGCGGCGATCTCCGCCGCCTCGGCGGCCGCGAACGCTTCGAAGGTCACCATCGCGATGACGCTATCGCGCATCCGCACCTGAGGAGCCCACGAGTGAGTCGAAATGACCGAGGCCGTCACCGCACACGCCGGCCAACTGGCCGGCGTGCACGCGCTGCGCGAGCCGACGCGGTGCATCTGGCCAGCCTGCTCGCGGTCGGCGCCGGCGAGACGCTGTTCGCCGTCTGGGACGATCGACTTCGCGCCGGCGCGCACAGCGCGGGTGTGCAACTGGCACCCCGTGACGAAAGCCGACAAGCCGACGGCCCCGGACCTACGACGCGATGATCGCGGCACCGGCGAACGCGAACGGCCTGCCGGTCTGCACGGGCAATCCGACCGACTTCGCCGGCATCGAGGACCTCGAACTGGTCGCGCTCTCGCCCCCGCCAAGGCCCCAGGCCCCAGCCGACGACTGACCGACCCCCGCGCAGTCCCGGATCCAGCGCTGCTCAGAGCGGCTGGCGCACGACCGGGCGACGGGCGGCCGCCGCCTCGTCCAGTCGCCGGACCGGCGTGGTGTGCGGAGCGGTCCGGGCGATGTCGGGATCCTCGCGGGCCTCGCGCAGGATCTCGGCGACGATTTCCGCGAAGCGATCGAGCGTCTCCTTGGTCTCGGTCTCGGTCGGCTCGATCAGCAGCGCCTCGTCGACCAAAAGCGGGAAGTAGACCGTCGGTGGATGCACGCCGTGGTCGAGCAGCCGCTTGGCGAGATCGAGCGTCCTGATCTTCAGATCGCGCTTCATCGGCGCGCCGGAGAGCACGAACTCGTGCATGCACAGCCGCTCGTAGGCGGCGGGGAGATAGTCGAGCACGCCCTCGGCCCGCAGCTTGGCGAGCAGGTAGTTGGCGTTGAGCACCGCCACCTCGGATACGTCACGCAGGCCGGCCGCGCCGAGCGAGAGGATATAGGCGTAGGAGCGCACGAACACCCCGTAGTTGCCCTGGAAGCCGCGCAGGCGCCCGATCGACCTGGGCCGATCGAAATCCAGATCATAGCGGGGACTTTGGGCGGTGTCGGAGGGCATCCGGACGACCTGCGGGCGCGGCAGGTAGGGCTCGATTCGGTCTGAGACCGCAATCGGACCCGCGCCCGGACCACCGCCCCCGTGGGGCTGGGTGAAGGACTTGTGCAGGTTGAAATGCACGATGTCGAAGCCCATGTCACCCGGGCGGCAGATGCCCATGATCGCGTTGAGGTTCGCCCCGTCGTAGTAGAGCGTCGCGCCGACGTCATGCACGATCGCGGCGATCTCCTGGATCGAGGGCTCGAACAGGCCGAGCGTCGAGGGGTTGGTGAGCATCAGGCAGGCGACGTCTTCGGTGGCCTTGGACCGCAGGTCGTCGAGATCGACGTTGCCGTCGGCGTCGGTGCCGACCTTGACGACCTCGTAGCCGGCCATCGTCACCGTGGCCGGATTGGTTCCGTGGGCGGTGTCGGGAGTCAGCACCTTGGTGCGCTGCTCGCCACGGTCCTCGTGGTAGGCGCGGGTGAGCAGGACGCCGGCCAGCTCGCCGTGGGAGCCCGCGGACGGCTGCAGCGACACATGCGGGAGTCCGGCGATCTCGCCCAGCGCCTGCTGCAGTGAGAACATCAGCTCAAGCGCACCCTGGCAGCGATCCGGACTCTGCAGCGGGTGCAGCTTGGCGTGGCCGGGCAGCGCCGCGACCCGCTCGTGAAGCTTGGGGTTGTGCTTCATCGTGCACGACCCCAGCGGGTAGAAGCCGGTGTCCAAGTCGAAGTTGCGCTTGGAGAGCCGGTTATAGTGGCGCACGATCTCGGGTTCGGAGACCTCGGGCAGCCGCGGCGGCCGGCTGCGGCGCAGGCGCACGGGCAGCAGCTCGTCGATCGGGACCTCCGGCACATCCACGGCGGGGGCCACGAACGCCCGCCGTCCGGGACGCGAGCGCTCGAAGATGGTCAGCTCGTCGTCGGCGGCGGCGAAGCTCATGCCCAGGCTCCCTCGCGCTCGCGGTTGCGTTGGCCGGCGATCACGGCCTCCAGCGTCTCGGCCAGGCGATCGATGTCGGCCCGGGTGCGCTGCTCGGTGATCGCCACCAACAGGCAGTTGCCGTGCTCGGGGTAGTCGGTGACCAGCGGATAGCCGGGGTCCACACCACGCTCGCGGCACCGGGCCACCACCGGCGCCACGGGCACGTCGAGACGCAGGGCAAACTCACGCACGACCGGCTGATCGTGCAGCAGCGCGACCCCGTCGATCGCGGCGAGCCGGTCACGCGCGTAGGCGGTGCGCCGCAGCATCAGCTCGCCCAGCTCGACGATCCCCTCGCGGCCCAGCCAGCTGAGGTAGATGACGCCGGCCAGAGCGTTGAGCGCCTGCGCCGTGCAGATGTTCGAGGTCGCCTTCTCACGGCGGATGTGCTGCTCGCGGGTCTGCAGCGTGAGCACGAACCCACGCTTGCCGTCGGCGTCGCGCGTCTCGCCGGCGATCCGACCCGGCAGGCGACGCATCAGCGCGTCGGTGACCGCGAAGAAGCCAAAGGAAGGGCCGCCGAAGTCCAACCGGTTTCCGAGCGTCTGCCCCTCCCCCACGGCGATGTCGATCCCGCACTCACCGGGGGAGCGCAGCAGCGCCAGCGGCAGCGGATCACACGAGCAGACCGCCAGGGCTCCGGCATCGTGCGCGGACTGTGCGAGCGCCTCCAGGTCCTCGACGACGCCGAGGAAGTTCGGTTGGGCGACGATCACCGCGCTGACCGTGTCGTCGAGCTCGGGCAGGACGGTCACGCCGTCGCGCAGCGGGGCTTCCTGCACGTCTATCCCCCACCCCCGGGCCAGCGTGACCAGGGTTTCACGCGCGTGCGGATGCACGCCGCGCGAGACGATGACGCGGCGGCGATCGGGCGGCTGGCTGAGCTTGGCGACGTAGCCCGCGGCGGCCACGGCGCTCGGGCCCTCGTAGACCGATGCGTTGGAGATCGGTAGCCCGGTCAGCTCGCAGATCGCGGTCTGGTATTCGAACATCGCCTGCAGGCCGCCCTGGGACACCTCGGGCTGATAGGGCGTGTACGGGGTCAAAAACTCCGAGCGGCTGGTGATCGCGTCGATCAGCGCCGGCACGTAGTGGTCATACATGCCACCGCCCAGGAACGAGACGTCGTCCTCGGTGCTGACGTTGCGCTGCGCGAGCCGGCGCAGCTCGTCGTAGACCTCCTGCTCGGACAGCCCGGGGCCGAGATCGAGCGGCTCATCCAGCCGCAGGCTGTCGGGGATGTCGGCGAACAGGGCGTCGATCGAATCGACGCCGATCGCGGCCAACATCTCGGCCCGGTCGGCATCGGTGGCGGACGTATATCGACTCACGACAGCGTCGCCTCGTAGCCCGCGGCGTCCAGCAGCGCATCCTGCTCGGAGGGGTCGGACAGCTTGATCTTGACCAGCCAACCGTCGCCGTAGGGGTCGGAGTTGATCGTCTCGGGCGCGTCGGCGAGCGCATCATTGACGGCGATCACCTCGCCGGAGAGCGGGGAGATCACGTCTGAGACGGCCTTCACGGACTCGACCTCGGTGTAAGCAACGTCCTTGCTGACCCGGGACCCGATCTCGGGGGGATCGAAGAACACGACCTCGCCCAGCGTGTCCTGCGCGTACCAGGTGATTCCGAACGTCGCCTGCTCGCCATCGATCCGAGCCCAATCGTGCTCGGGGTGGTAGAGAAGATCGTCGGGATAGCTCGGATCGGCCACGGTCCTCAGGACTCCTTTGCGTAGATGGGCTTGGGTACGACCACCGCATCGCGCAGCGTCCCGCGCACGTTGATCTGAAACGCGGTCCCGGGCTCGGCCCGGGCGGCGGGCACGTAGCCCAGACCGACACCGCGCCGAAGGCACGGTGAGAAGGTCCCGCTGGTGACCACCCCGCCGCCGGCGACGGGATTGCCCGAACGCGCGATCCCGGCGCCGGTGATCACGAAGGCGACGAGGCGCTGCGCGGGTCCCGCGGATCGCTCGGCCGCCACCTGCTCGGCGCCGATGAAGCCGGTCTGCTCCCGGCAGGCCCAGCCCAGACCGCTCGCGATCGGAGTGCGGTCCGGCGACAGCTCGTTGCCGTAGAGCGGAAAGCAGGCCTCCAGGCGCAGCGTGTCGCGCGCCCCGAGACCGGCCGGGGTGACTCCGGCCGCCAGCAGCGCATCCCAGAGCTCGCCGGCGCGGAGCGGGTCACACAGCAGCTCGGCGCCCTCCTCCCCGGAGTATCCGGTCCCGCAGAACAGCAGCGGCACCCCGGCGAGCGTCCGCTCACCGCAATGCATCCGCGGCGGCAGCGGACCGTCGGCGAGGGCGTTGAGGATCCTTCGGGCGCTCGGGCCCTGGACGGCGATCATCGCGAACACGTCGCGGCAGTCGATCACGTCGACGTCGAAGCCCCCGGCATGACCCTGAAACCAGGCCAGATCCCGCTCGTGATTGGCCGCATTGGTGACGGTCAGGTAGTGGCAGTCCGCCAGCCGGTAGCTGATCAGGTCATCGAGCACGCCACCGTCCTCGCGGCACAGCAGCCCGTATTGCGCGCCCCCCTCGGCCAGCCGGCGCACGTCGGAGCTGATCAGACGCTGCAGCAGCGCCGCTGCGCCCGGACCGCGCGTCTCGATCTGGCCCATGTGGGAGACATCGAACATTCCGGCGCCCCGGCGGACGGCCAGATGCTCCTCGCGCACCCCTGCGTACTGGACCGGCATCTCCCATCCGGCGAACGGCACCAGCCGCGCCCCGGCCGCGATGTGGCGTGCGTGCAGAGGGGACCGACGAAGGGTGTCGGCGGCGGCCGAGGTCACCCTTGGCAGGCTAGTGGACGGGCCCGATGGGCTCGGGCCGGCTCAGCGGTCGCGCAGGAAGCTGGGAATGTCGATCTCGTCGTCGGAGATCTCCAGCGACGAGCGCTGGCGGTCGTCCATCGTCACATCGCGATCCCGGCGCTCGCGCCGGGTCGTCTCCCGGGCTGCCTGAACCCCGCCCGCCCCGGTGTGGCCGTGATCAAAGCCGGTGGCGATGACGGTCACCCGCACCTCGTCCCCGAGCGCGTCATCGATGACCGCGCCGAAGATGATGTGCGAATTGGAGTCGGCGGCGCCCTGGACGATCTCGGCCGCCTCGTTGACCTCGAACAGCCCGAGATCCTGTCCACCGGTGATGTTGAGCAGGATTCCCATCGCGCCCTCGACTGACTCCTCCAGCAGCGGCGAGGAGATGGCGATCTTGGCGGCTTCGGCGGCGCGGTTCTCGCCCGCGGCGGTGCCGATGCCCATCAGGGCGCTGCCGGCGTCATGCATGATCGTGCGGACGTCGGCGAAGTCCAGGTTGATCAGTCCGGGGATCGTGATCAAGTCCGTGATGCCCTGGACGCCCTGGCGCAGGATGTTGTCGGCCTCGCGGAACGCATCGAGGATCGTCGTGCGTCGCTCGACGATGGTCAGCAGCTTCTCGTTGGGGATCACGATCAGCGTGTCGACGTTTTCGCGCAGGCGCTGGATGCCTTCGTGAGCCTGGTGAGCGCGCTGGGTGCCCTCGAAGGAGAAGGGACGGGTGACCACGCCAACGGTCAGCGCGCCGATCTCGTTCTTGGCAATCTCGGCGATCACCGGCGCAGCTCCAGTGCCGGTACCGCCGCCCTCGCCCGCGGTGACGAAGACCATGTCGGCACCCTTGAGCGCCTCCTTGATGTCATCGCGTGACTCGGCAGCCGCACCGTGGCCCATGTCGGGGTTGGAGCCGGCGCCAAGGCCCTTGGTGAGCTCGTGCCCAATGTTCAGCTTGATATCGGCGTCGCACATCGCCAAGGCCTGGGCGTCCGTGTTGCAGGCGACGAACTCCACACCGCGCAGCCCGGCATCGACCATTCGGTTAACGGCGTTGGTACCGCCGCCGCCGACCCCGACGACCTTGATGACTGCGAGATAGCTTCCGGTTTCCATGTCTCCCGTCCGACCCTCTAGATAGGGTTGAGTGTCTATCGGCCGCCCGTGCGGCTCGGCCAGTCTGGCACGTTATGTCCTCGATCGGCGGGAAGTCAACGCGCGGACAACCGACGCAACGATCGTTGCAGATCGCGGATCTCTCGATCCAGACCCGAGAGTTGCCGAATCAGCGGCCTAAGCCTCAACCTGAGGTTGAGATCACGCCTCCGGCCGGCACGGTGCCAGTGCTTGGCCCCGGAGCCGTGACGCTGCCAGCGGCACCAGCGGGCACGGTTACGGTGCCGGGGGGCGCGGCCGCGCTCCCGGTGGGAGCCACGGCGGTGCCCGTGGCGGGGGTGGGATTGGTATCCTTGCCGCCGCCGGCGGCGGGCCGGGCGGGGACGCTGACGTCGATGTAGAGCGCGCCCGCGGACCCGTGGTCGGCGAGCACGCCGAGCGCCGCGCCCCACTTCAGCGCGAGCTGCGCGGTCGTTCCGAAGTACAGAGTTGGGCCGGCGCGCAGCGCTGCGGTCAACCCATGGGCGGATTGGTCTGAGACGGTAACGATCCGGGCGAGCAGCCGGTACGGCGCGGCGGCCAGCAGGCGCACCTCGTCGGCCGCCGGGCCGTCCAGCCGGCCCCCCCCGGGGGGTACCGGCAGGGCGATCGTGGGCAGCGGGCCAGTCGGCGTGACGTCATGCAGGAGCGTGCCATCGGCCGCGACCGCGATCCGGCGTCCACCGGCCAGCACCGTGGCCACCGGCGCATGCTCGGTCACGTGGATGGTCATGCCGTGCGGGAACTGGGTGCTGGCGTCAAGGCGCTGGACCACCGGATACGGGGCGACCGCGGTGTGCAGTTGCTCGAGCTTGACGTCAAGCGTGGTCATGTTGCGCGCGGCGATGCGCAGCGCGGCGCGGATCCGCCCGGCGTCTCGGCCGCTGACCCCCGTGATGCGGACCCGCTGCACGGAGACCAGCGACGAGTCGCGCAGCCACAGATACACCCCGCCGAGCGCTAGTACGAGGGCGACGAGCCCAACCACTACGCGGGGACCGGGCCGCGGCCGGCGCATCCGGATCCGAGGCCGCGGAGGTGCGTGACCGTCGGCGGTCACGAGCGCGCCCAGTCCGCCGGAACCGCCACGCGGCCCAGGGCCTGGACCTCGGCCTCAAGCTCGATCCCGAAGGCGGCCCTGACCCGGCGGCGTCCCTCGGACATCACCGCGATCACGTCGGCGGTGCTGGCGTCACCGTGATTCTCGACGAAGTTCGCGTGCTTCGCGGAGAAGCCCGCACCCCCGATCCGCAGCCCCCGACAGCCCGCAGCGTCGAGCAGCTGCCCGGCGCTGCGGCCCTGCGCCCGTGGCTCATCGGGGTTCTTGAACGTCGATCCGAACGTCTTGATGCCCGACGGCTGGGCGTCCCGGCGCCGCCGCCGCATGTCCGCAAGCGTGGCCTTGACCGCGTTGGGCTCGGCCGGGTTCAGACCGAAGCCGGCGCGGGCCACCACCTGCCCGTCGGCCAGGCCGGAATGGCGGTAGGCGAAGCCCAGCTCCTCGGGGCGGCGGCGCTCCGTCCCAGTGGCGCTGCACACGTCGACCCACTCCAGCGCTCTCGCCAGCTCACCCCCGTAGGCGTTGGCGTTCATGCGCACGGCGCCGCCGACCGTCCCCGGGATGTTGACCCCGAACTCGATCCCGCTCAGCCCGGCCCGGGCCGCTCGCGCCGAGACGGCGGGCAGCCGGGCACCGCCGCCGCATTGCAGGCGCGTGCCGTCCAGTTCGATCTCGCTCAGCTCCGAATCTAGTTTAATCACCAGGCCGGACACGCCTTCGTCCGCAATCAGGAGGTTCGACCCGGACCCGACGACCCCTACCTGGACTCCGCACCGATCCGCCCAGGCGAGCATCTCCTCCAGCGCGGTCAGCGAGCCGGCCCGGGCGAACAGCTCGGCGTGGCCGCCGGTGCGGATCGTGGTCAGGCGGGCGAGCGGATAATCGTGCTGGACCGCGGCGGGTGGAGGTTCGGACGGGATCGCGCCAGCGTAGAAGGCCCCGCGGCGGGTCATGCGACCGACCGGGGTTTTCAGGCGACCAGTGAGCGGGCGAGCCCGTCGATGTCGCCGGCGCCCATGATCAGCGCGAGGTCTCCTTCGCGCAGCGTCGAGCGCAGGTAGGCCTCGGCGGAGGCGAAGTCCGGCATCCAGGCCACTGACCGCCCGGTTCCGGCGTCGGCGGCCGCGGCGGCGACGAGGTGCCCGTCGACCCCCGGAAAGTCCTTTGACTGCTCGCGCGCGGGGTAGATCGGCACGACGACGATCTCGTCGGCGCCGGCCAGGGCACTGCCGAAGGCGCCGGCCAACGCGCGAGTGCGTGAGAACAGGTGCGGCTGGAAGATGGCGATCAGGCGCCGGGGGAACAGCGTGCGGGCGGCCGCGATCGCCGCGGCGACCTCGGTCGGATGATGCGCGTAGTCATCGTAGACCGCGGCCCCGGACGCGGTGTGGCCGGCTCGTTCCATCCGCCGCCGGGCGCCGCGGAAGTCAGACATCGCCGCTGCGGCGCGCACGGGATCGGCACCGGCCAGCGTAGCCGCGGTCAGCGCGCCGGCCGCATTGACCGCGTTGTGCGCGCCGGGGACGGCGAGCACAACCTCGAGCCCGCGCCAGCGAAAGCGCGCGCCCTCGGGGGTGAGCACCAGCTCGCGCGCGTCATACGGAACCCCCCCGCCCGGACATAGGGCGCGCAGCGCCGGCCGATCCCACACCGCGGCGCGATCGCCGGCACGCGCCATGAAGGTGGCGAACGTCGCCTCGAGCTCCAGCCGCGAGGAGTAGGTCGCATGGTGATCGAGCTCGGCGTTGGTGAGCACCGCGATCTCGGGCGAGAGCGTGAGCAGTGAACGATCGCTCTCGTCGGCTTCGATGACGATCCACTCTCCGCTCCCCCATCCGGCGCCCAGCCCGCTGCCGGGAAGCTCGGCGCCGATCACGAATGCCGGGTCAAGGCCCGCGCCGCGCAGGGCGTGTGCCGTCATCGCCGCGGTCGTCGTCTTGCCGTGGGTCCCCGTGATCGCGATACACCGCTTGAGCGCCGCCAGCTCGGCGAGCAGATCGGCGCGGTGCAGCTGTCGGCCACCGGCCGCGCGCTCGGGATTGTCAGCCGGCACTGCGGTGGAGTAGACGACTACGGCATCGGTGGGCACGTTTGCGGCGGCATGGCCGATCCGCGGCTCGATCCCGTGCTCGCGCAGCCGCGCCGCGTACCCGGACTCGGCGCGGTCTGAGCCGGTGACCTGCGCCCCAAGCGAACGGGCGATCAGGGCGAGGCCGCTCATCCCGGCGCCGCCGATGCCGACGAAGTGAAGCCGGCGCTGGGACCAGTCGGGATTCATCGCCCGGCGAGGCTATCGACACGACGACGCCCCGGGGCGGTAGTCATACGTCCAGGCTGCCCGCGGGCCACACGCGATCCCGCCAACCCGCTGGATCTGCCCAGCCCCCCGGCGCCAACCCGCTGGCGCGCACTTCTTCACCCCCGGTCCCGCCAAGGGCGCCGCGGCGCAGCGATCGCCCAGCTGCTCGGCCGGAACCCCGCCAACCTGCCGCTCCACCTCTCCTGGGCGCGTTTCTCGCAGCAGATCCATCTCGGCTACCTCGCCGACCGGCTGGTGGGCAGCCCGGGGCTGGCAGCCAAGGTCGCCGCCCTGTCGAAGATCGCCAGTCAGCCCGAGGCCCCAGGTGTCGGCCTACACCGCCAGGATCCTCAACGCGATCGGCGTCAACAAGACCCGCGGCTCCTTCACCAATGACACCCATGAGGCGTGGGCGATCAACGAGGTCGGCTGGGCGACGAAGATCTCGCACCGCACCCACGGTGCCCACTTCATCCTCAACACCGCCGACAACGGCCGCGGGCCGCTGGTCGAGGCACACAAGGCCCGCAACGGTGTCGAGGACCTCTGCAACCCTCCCAGCCACGGCCTTGGAAGGCTGGACACCACCCAGACCGGCTTCCGTTTCGCCGATGCCTTCATGTGGACCCATCCCCCGGGAAACTCCAGCGGCTGCGGCGGGAGTCCTCGCGGCGGTGTGTTCTATCTGGCCCGGGCCCTCGATGAGGCCGCCCACGCCAATGGGCAGCTTGGTCCTGAGTTTCCCAGCCGGCCGTTCTGAGTCACGACTGCGCTGCTCGCAGGAGCTCCTGGGCGACGTCGAAAGCCGCAGCCGGTCTCGCGACGGCCTGTGACGCCCGTCCCATCGCTGCCAGGCCGCGCGGGTCGGCGAGGAGCCGACCCACCTCGTGGGCCAGGCGCGATCCGGTCAGCTCACCGTCGGGGATCACGATCGCCGCGCCGGCTTGCTCCATGTAGCGCGCGTTGGCCGTCTGATGATCGGCGGTGGCGTGCGGGTAGGGGATCAGGACCATCGGCCGGCCGTGGGCCGCGACCTCGAACACCGAGCCGCCCGAGCGGGCAACGACCAGGTCGCTGGCTGCCAGCGCCTGGTTGAACTCTGAGATGTAGCTGCGCAGGTCGTAGTGGGGTCCGGGCGCTGTCAGGTCCGAGAAATCCCGTTCCCCGGCGGCATGCAGGACACGGAACCCAGCTCCGGCGAATGCGGCGACCGCGGCATCGTTGATCGATCGCGCGCCGAGCGAGCCGCCGAATACGAGCACGCACGCCTCGTCAGGCCTGATACCGAAGCGGGCCCGCGCCGCCTCGCGGTCGGTGGCCGGTGGTGGGATGGGACGGCCGGTGACGCGATAGCGCGAGCCGGCGCGGCCGGAGAGCGGAAAGGCCAGGCACACACGGCGCGCGGCCGGCGCCAGCAGCCGGTTGGTCAGACCGAGGTGGCTGTCTGATTCCAGCAGCACGAGGGGAACACGAGAAAGCACGGCCGCGAGCCCGACCGGGCCGGCGACGTACCCCCCGGCCCCGAAGACGGCGTCTGGCCGCAGTGAGCGCAGCAGCCGTCGCGCCGCTCGCAGCGCGCCCGTGTCGATCGCCACCGCCCGGGCCGCACCGGCCGGGCGACGGCGCGGCAGTGAGACGACCCGCAGCGTGTGGAGCGCGTAACCCGCCGCGGGAACGAGCGTCTGCTCGGCCCGCTCGCCGCCGATGAAGACGACCCGGACGCCGTCAGCCTGCAGCGCGTCGGCCACCGCCAGCGCCGGAACGACGTGTCCCGCGGTCCCGCCGGCGCCGATCACGATCAGCGGAGTGGTCACGGTCGGGGTTCTCCACTGATTTCAGGCGACGCGCGCCCGGCCGCGACAGGTTCAGCAGCAGGCCGATCGAGGCCAGCATCACGCCCAGGTTGCTCGGCGCGTAGGAGATGAAGGGAAGCGGCACCCCGGTCAGCGGCGCCAGCCCGAGCACGACGAAGATGTTGAGGGTGCCCTGGCACAGGATCAGCGACGTCAGTCCGGTCGCCAGCAGCTTCGCATACCGGCCCGTCACGCGGCGGGCGGTGCGCAGACCGCCGTAGGCGATCATCCCGTAGAGCACGATCACCCCGAACACGCCGACCACGCCGAGCTCCTCACCGATCACTGCGAGGATGAAGTCGTTCTGGGCCTCCGGCAGGTAGTAGACCTTGGCCACCGATTTACCCAGACCGACGCCGAAGAAGCCGCCCGACCCCAGCGCGATCTGTCCCTGGACGGCCTGGAAGCCGGCCGTCGACTTCGATGCCCATGGGTTCAAGAACGAGGTCAGGCGCGCGCGCTGGTAGGGCTGGACGACGGCCATCAGCAGGACGCCCAGCACGGCGGCGCCGGCGATGATCCCGATCCAGCGCATCGGCATGCCGGCGGCGACCATCAGCGCGAGAACCGCGAAGGCGACGACCAGCGCGGTCCCGAGGTCCGGCTCGACGACGATCAGCAGGATCGCCGGCCCGGCGACGATCGCGATCGGCATCACCGCCTCGCGGAAGCCGCGCATGCGGCGGGGATGGTCTGCGAGATAGCGAGCGAGATGCAGGACGAGCGCGAGCTTCATCAGCTCCGAGGGCTGAAACTGGATCGGCCCGAGGGCAAACCAGCGCCGTGCGCCGAGCACGACCTTGCCGAAACCGGGGACCATCACGAGCAGCAGCAGCCCGAAGGACCCGAGCAGCAGCAGCCGGGTGAGGCGCTCGTCGAGGATCGCCACCCCTCGGCGCTCGAGGATGTACATGGCCGCCAGGCCGATCGCCCCGAAGGCCAGGTAGCGCACGAAGGTTCCCGTGCCGCTGCCGCCGCCGTTGAGCACGCCGGGCGGTGAGGACGCGCTGTAGACCATCACCGCGCCGAAGGCGATCAGGCACAGCGTGGCGGTCATCAGGATGCGATGTTCCAGCGGGGGAGCTACGCGGCGCCCGGGCCGCCGGCGCGAGGCCGCGGCGCCCCGTCCGGACTGTGCGCGAGGGTTGACGGTGGTGGTGGCCATCAAAGCGCCTCTACGAGCTCGCGGAAGGCATCGCCGCGGGCCTCGAAGTCGGCGTACTGATCAAAACTCGCGCAGGCTGGGGAGAGCAGCACGGTCTCCCCGGGACGCGCGCGTGTGCGGGCCGCGGCGAGCGCCGCCGGCAGGGTCTCGAGCGCGTCGATCGGCACGTCGACACCCTGCAGGGCCCGCCCGATCTCGCCGGCTGCGGCGCCGATGAGGTAGACCGCGGCACAGTGCTGGGCGACCAGCGGCGAGAGCGAGGCGAAGTTCTGGCGCTTGCCCATGCCCCCGGCGATCAGATGCACGCCGCTGTCATAGCTGCGCAGCGCGACGATCGTGGATGCGACGTTGGTCGCCTTGGAATCGTTGACGTAGGCGACGCCCTCCAGGGTGTCGATCAGCTCGAGCCGGTGGCGGACGCCGGCAAAGCTGCGCAGGCCGGCGGCAACAGCCCCGGGCTCGATGCCCCGGGCCAGGCTCGCGGCCGCCGCGGCCATCGCGTTGTCGCGGTTGTGGGCGCCGGGCAGCGCGAGCTCGTCCTCACCGATCAGGGGCGTCTCGCCCCACCACAGCTGACCCGCTCGGGCCGACATCTCCGCCGCCCGATCAGAGCCGAAGCAGACCCGGCGGGCACAGCCGCCGAGATCCTCGATGCCCAGGCCTGAGGGCGCGACTGCCACGTCGTCGTTGCCCTGCTGCGCGAACACGCGCAGCTTGGCGGCGACATAGTCGTCAAACGTGCCGTGCCGATCCAGATGGTCAGGTGCGAGGTTGAGCAGCACCGCGACCTCGGGAGCGAACGCCTCGGTGTCCTCAAGCTGAAACGACGACGCCTCGCAGACGACCGTCGCCTCGGGGTTCACCCGGTCGATCAGCGAGGACAGCGCCGTGCCGACGTTGCCGGCCACGGCCACGGGCAGGGCTGCCTCGCGGTGGATGTGGCCGATCCACTCCGCAGTGGTCGTCTTGCCGTTGGTGCCGGTCACCGCGATGAACTCGTTGGCCAGCAGCCGCCACGCGAACTCGATTTCGCCGAGCACCGGCACGCCACGGGCGCGCGCTGACGCCACGACGGGGGCGTCTGAGGGGACCCCGGGGCTCTTGACGAGCGTCCGGGCCCTGGCGGCAAGGGCCTCACCTGACACATCGAGGTGGACTTCGACGCCAGCCCAGGAAAGCCTTCCCGCCGCCTGCGCCAGCGCAGGAGCGGCCGCAGAGCCCGAGTCCAGGCCGATCACCTCCTCCCCCCGCCCCCGGAGGGTCAGCGCCGCGGCGACACCCGAGCGGGCCAGGCCGACCACGAGGTAGGGCCCGCCGGGGAGCGGCGGGCGGGGTCGGCCGGCGCGCGACATGGGATGTCTAGGCCTTGATACTCAGCTGGTAGACCACGAATCCGATCGCTCCGAACGCTGAGGCTGCGATCCAGAAGCGCAGGATGATCTTGGTCTCTGACCATCCCAGGAGCTCGAAGTGGTGATGGATCGGCGCCATCAGAAAGACGCGTTTGCGGAAGCTCTGAAACGAGAAGACCTGGATCACGACCGACAGGACCTCGATCACGAAGATCCCGCCGAGCAGGATGAGCAGCACCTCGGTCCGGGTCATGATCGCCAGACCGGCGATTGCGCCCCCGAGACCGAGGGCGCCCGTGTCCCCCATGAAGATGCTGGCCGGGAAGCTGTTGA
>JALYZB010000350.1 GCA_030945945.1 Actinomycetota bacterium
GGGGCACCAGGCAATAGTCGACCGAAATGCACATCTGACCGTTCTTGAGGGCCTTGGTGGCCAGGATCTGATGCACGGATTCGGCGTCGACACTGTCCGGGGCGACGATGACCGGACATTTCCCGCCCAGCTCCAGGGTGACCGGGACGAGCTGCTCAGCGGCCGCCACCGCGATCTTGCGGCCGACGCCGGGGCTGCCCGTATAGAGGAGGTGGTCCCAGCGAACATGGGTGAAGGCCTGAGCCAGCTCGAGCCCCCCGACGACAACATCGACGCGATCCCGGTCAAAGGTGGCGTGGACCATGTCGCGCAGAAGTTCCGCGCACGCGGGGGGTGAGGTGAGGTTCCTGCTTGACATGCAGCTATCAGGCTGCATATCATCCTGATGTAAGCAGCCAAGCGGCTTCATATCAACTGGTGAGGAGTCGGAAGATGGCGAATTATGTGTTCGCGTACAGCGGCGGCAAGGGTGTGGCCGCCGACGAGGCCGAGCGCAACGCGCAGTACGCCAAGTGGGGTCAGTGGTTCAAAGAGCTCGATTCGGTCATCGTCGAGGGCGGCGCCGCGATGGGGATCGCGAAGACGGTCGGTCCGGACGGCTCGGCTAGCGATGGCGGCTCGCGAGGCCTGACCGGCTACTCGATCGTGTCGGCCGACAGCCTCGATTCGGCGGTCGAGCTCGCCAAGGGCTGCCCGGTCCTGGAGATCGGCGGCGCGGTCGACGTCTACGAAGCGATCGCAATGTAGCAAGCGCACGGCGGGCGCCCAGTCGGCGAGGACCTCGGGTCCAGTGCCTGCAGCAGTCCGGCACCGCGATTGACAGGCAGCCAGTCGGCTGCGTATAGTCGCCTCATGGCAAACTCGGCGGTGACCGACGACGATGACCGTCAGGCCGACGCGGTGTTCGGGGCGCTCAGCGACCGCCACCGGCGGTTGCTGCTCGATTCGATGCGCGAGCGCAACGGTCAGACGTTGACGGAGCTGTGCGCGGGTCTGGCCATGGCGCGCCAATCGGTCAGCAAGCACCTCGCGGTACTCGAGGGCGCATCGCTCGTGACGACGGTGCGACGTGGACGCGAGAAGCTCCACTACCTCAACCCGGCACCGATCAACGAGATCGCCGAGCGCTGGATCAGCCAGTACGACCAGGAGCGCGTCAGCGCGCTCGCGGATCTCAAGCGTGCGCTGGAGGACCGGCCGTGAGCAAGCCGGAGTTCGTCCACGTCTCGTACATCAAGACCGCGCCGGAGCTGCTGTATCGCGCGCTCACCGAGCGGACGTTCATGGAGCGCTGCTGGGGAGTCGTGGTCGAAAGCGATTGGAAGGTCGGCTCGGCGATCACGTGGGAGAAGAACGGAATCAGACTGAGCGACCCGCGCCAGGTCGTGCTGGAGGCCGACCCTCCTGGCCGCCTCTCGTACACATGGCATGCCATCACGCCGGAGTGGAGTCCCTCGCTCAGCCAGGAGCGCTGTCAACGGGCCGCCGCGGAACCGCTCTCGCACATCACCTTCGAACTTGAGCCGCACGATGAGCTTGTCAAGTTGATCGTCGTGCACGATCACTTCGAGCCCGACAGCGTCGTCGCCCAGATGGTCAGCAAGGGCTGGCCGCTCGTGGTGTCCAGCCTGAAGTCACCGCTCGAGACCGGCGAAACCCAGCCGGCCGCCTCCTGACGTCCCGCACCAGCTCGCGCCCGAACCGCAGGTTCTCAGCCGGTGCTCCTTGGGCGCTTCCGTCCTCCCGCAAGGCTCGAGCGGCGCGATTAAGTCACGGGCGACAGCTGTCGCCGGCATTCGATGCCCCAATTCGGCGCAGCCATGGTGCTCGATCTCTGAAAGAGCGCGAACCGCCCGCAACGGCGGCCAATCCACAAATGGAGCTCGCGAGGCTCGAACTCGCGACCTCCTGGGTGCGATCCAGGCGCCGCACGCGCAGAACACCCAAGAACGAGCAGTCCGCTTCGGAGACGCCCGATTGGGCAGGGAATGCCGGGGCTGGTGGGATCGAGGACTCCGACAGCCGACCGATCAACAACAGCTCCCGCAGATACCGGGCGTCGGCCCAGTCGGTCTTCGCGCGTTTCTTCTTGCCTTTCAACGCGCTCGCCTCGGCCGGCTCGGCCAAGTGCACATCGGCACCGACCCGCTCGAGTTCCTCGACCACGAACCGCTAGCCCGTCGTGGCCTCCAACGCCACCTTCAGACCCTCAACCCGGAACGACTCAAGGAACGTCCAAACCTCTGCCCCGGTCCGCCGAGCGGCCCGCGCGCGAGAGACCTCCGCGGTGATCGTGTCGATCCACTCCGCCGAAATCTGAGCGCGATGCTGACCCAGTCCCATCACGGTCGTCACATCATCACCACCCATCGACCAGCATCGCTGAGCACGCCGGCGCGCGCCAACGCGCGGGGCACACCGTGAACCACGGTCGGTACCTCCTCTTCGATTCGCCGACCGCGCGGCGCTATCTGCGCGTGCCGACAGCGCCGTTCGACGTGGAGGACCGGCCACCGTCACCGCCGGGGTCACGCCTCCCGGGACATGACATCTTTGATCGGCGAGGACCTCGGCGTAGGCCAGGCGCGTGCAGTCATGATTGCGATGTGTGCGCATTCCCAGCCCGCGGTCTGGACCTTCGGTTCCGTAGGGGCTGAGGTCGACGCGGCGCGGCAATTGGCGCCGTCATCAAGAGAGAATTCGCCTCGGACCTTCGTTCCACTGGCGCTAGGCGGCGCACCAGTCGCGCTGACCCCTTCACGTCGCCGCGCGGATTCTCGCCGAGGGGCTCAGTTCCAGACGTCCTGCGCGACCTCAACCACCAGCCGCAACTTGGCGATCTCCTCCTCGATGGTGAGGTCGTTGCCGGCCTCCGTAGAGGAGAAGCGGCACTGGCCCGACAAGCAGAGCTGATCGACGTCGACGACCTGGGCCGCCTCGTCGATCCGGCGCTTGAGGTCGTCGGGAGCCTCAAGTTGTCGCCGCTTGGTAGTCACCAGGCCGAGGACCACGAGCTTGCCGGGCGTCACGAAGGCAGCGGCTCGAAGCCGCCGGAGCGCTTGTCGTCGAACTCCAGGAAGAAGCCGTCGACGCCCAGCTCGCCGAACAGCGCCTCGGCCACGAACTCGTAGTCTCCCTCGGCCATCCACATCGGCTGGTTGTTCCCGCGGCACAGGTGTGTGGTGACGACCAGGTCGTCCGGGCGGAGCGGCCAGGGCAGCGTTGATGGTGGCGATGTACTGCTCGTGCAGATGGGCCGGGTCGCCGCCGATCGACCGGATGTGCTCCGTGTTGAGCGGGGTCGTTGAGAACGCCAGGCTGGTGTCGTCGAGCTGCAAGTAGCGGCAGCCAAGCGCGTACACGGCCGCGATCTCTGCGCGGTAGGCCTCGACCAGGTCGTCCCAGAAGGCACCGATGTTCGGGTAGGCGGCCGGGTCGATCGTCGCGTTGCCGCCCCAGCAGTGAACCATGCTGGGGGACAGGATCGTCAGCTTGGGCACCTGGCCCTCCAGCGCATGATCGCGCAGGAAGCTGAAGTGGTCGGCGAAGATCGGCTCACCGAGCGCCACCCGGCCGCCGACGCGGATCGCTGGCGGCTGGTAGTCCAGCGACCGCTTGGCGTTGAGGAACGCCAGGTGCATGGTGTCCTGCGCCTGTGCAACGCCCTCCAGCTGGTAGATGAAGTCCATATGCCACGCGCTCCCGCGCATCTCGCCGTCGGTCACAGTGACCAGGCCGGCATCGCGCTGTAGCGCAATCGCAGGCTTGAGCCTCGCCAAAGGAGCCGTAAGTGACGAGCTGTGCAACTTGCCTTCTGTGGGTTGCGAGCGTCCGACGCGGACGCAAGAACGACCATCCATGCGATGCGCTCTGGCGCGACCGGATTCCGGTGATGGGCACCGCCGGGTCCCCCGTGTGTGGCCGAAACCAGCGACGGCACCGAAGCGTTCACCAACGCGTCATCGCCTAGGCAGCGTGTTCAATCCGTGACGGCGTCCGGGGTCGGGCGCGGCAATAGTGGGTAGACCAAACCTGTGAGAGAATCGCCGCTCAATGCCCTCGTGGCCCGGGTTGAGTCGCTAACGGCGCTGGACGGGCTTGGTCAGACGGCCGGACGTACGGCCCGACGCCTGATTCCGAATGGGACGCCAAAGGGCGTACTGAGCGGCGCCTGGCTCGGTCACGCTCTGCACCCGATCCTGACCGACATTCCGATCGGCGCGTGGACGAGCGCGGTGCTATTGGACTGGACAGGCGGAGAGGAGAGCCGGCCAGCCGCCGATCGGCTCGTCCTGACGGGCCTGATCGCCGCGGGCGCGACGAGCGCGACCGGGTGGTCAGACTGGGCAGACGCCGAACAGGATAATGCCGCCGTGCGTCGTTCCGGTCTGCTCCACGCCGCCGCCAACGCAGCCGCCACCGCGATCATGACCGGCTCCTACCTCGCCCGCAGGCAAGGGGCGCGCGGACGTGGCAGGGTGCTCGCGCTCGCCGGCTCGGCTGCGCTCGGTGCCGGCGGCTGGCTGGGGGGGCACCTGGCCTACACGCTCGGCGCTGGGGTCACCGCCGGCGCGGCACCCAACGAGTGAGGGTCGCCCCTGACGCGCCGAACTCGATTCCCGCCTGCTCGGTGACCCGGCGCGCGGCGAGAAGCTCTCCGTCGACCTCACCGAAGTGCTTCAACGCCGCGGCATACATTTCAGTTACCCGTTCTCCCAGCGCGAGCGGCACTTCGTGTTCGCGTCCCAGCCTGAGCACGCCGGAGAGTTCCTCGAGGCACCTCGCTAAGGAGAACGACGGGAGGTTCTCGCCCCGCATCAACGCGGGCGCGTCCAGCTCCATGAATCGGCTGGCGGCCGCGCTCTGCTGCACAGCGTGGCGGACGGTTTCGGGGTCGATGCCGGCCCGGACCGCAAGCGAGAGCACCTCCGCGTTCGCGACAGCCTGACCAAACCAGAGCAGGTTGATCAACAACTTCACGGTGTAGCCAGTGCCCGCTGCCCCAACGTGCAGCACCCGGTCGGTCAGCGCGTCCAGAATTCCGCGCTGCGCCTGCAGATCCTCGACCGAGCCGCCGACGAATGCCAAGAGACGACCCTCGCGCGCCTGGGCGGGCCCGCCACCGACCGGCGCGTCGAGCGTTCGCACGTGATGAACGGCCGCTGATCGGGTGATCTGGGCAGCCACTCCAGGCGTCGCGGTGCTCATGTCGATCCATGTCGAACCGGGGGAGAGAGCGGCAATGAGCTGCTCACAGATCGCTGAGACTTCCGGAGGCCCCGGCAGGACGCTGATCACCACCTCCGCCTGAGCGGCGACCCGGGTGACGGAATCAGCCCAGTCTCCTCCGGCGGCGATGACTGCTGCGCGGGCGTCGGAGCGCACATCGGTCGCGACGATGCCAAACCCCTGCTCAGCCAGTCGTGCGCACATGGGCAGTCCCATCCGGCCAACCCCGACGATCCCAATTGCCTGCCCTGACGAGACGGAGGTCATCACGATCATCATGACACTGGTGGCTGCGAGCACTGGTTGCCCAGCTAGCATGGAGCATCTGCTTGGTAGGACACCATCTTGTCCAGGATGCTGTTCTGTTCCGCGAGAAAGACGCGGTCCGGCTGGCGTGCGCGAGCAGCCTCGCCCGGGGTCTGGCCCTATCGTTTGGGCTCGCGTGAGGATGTTTGCGCGGATCCTGCGTGCTGCTGCTCGTGGGCAAGGAGCCATCGGCGACGGTGAGAGCCGCCCACAAATGTGTCAGGGGTTTGGATGCCACGAGTGACACGGTGGCAAGGAGTGATGATCGGGATCGGGTTGGATCCAAGCGGCCAACCGAGTTCTTTGGCGGGTAATCCGAGCTGGAATTCGGTGTAGGAACGGGTGGCGGCATAGGGAATGTCCATGGTGCTTCGCAGCAGGTCTGGACAGTGGTCGGCGAGCGCGTCCCAGTCGATCGTGCAGTCGATTTGGGTGCGCTGTCCGGCGAGATAGCCTTCGACTTCGTGGATGGCGTGGTGCAGGTGCCCGCGGGTGGTGTCGTTTCCGCGGCGGCTGGCGGCAAGCTCGCGCAGTGCGCCGGCATCGGCGTGTTCTTCGAAGCCGAGCCGGATCACGCCTTGGGGAGTGGCAGCGAGGAGCAGGGGCCCGATTGGGCTGTTGACCCCCGCGACGGCGATTCCGCGGATCTCGAAGATGTCCCCGAGCGGGGATTTGGTGAGAATTGCCCGAGCGCCTTTTCGCAGGCTCGCCTCATAGTCGGTGCACTCGGCGCAGACCCCTTCGGCGCGGGTCTCGACGCGTTCGATCGTGAAACCGCGGCTTTTGATGCTTTCAAGGCCCTGGACAACGCCGACGAGGTCAAATAGCCGCAGGCACACGCGGCAGCGGAAGTGGTCGTGCGGGGTCGTATTGGTCTCATAGCGAACCGGCTCGGGCACTCCGAACGCGGCGAGCAACCCAAGCTCAGTGAACTCGGCCAGAGTCGCGTAAACTGTGCCCCGACCTAGATCTGGAAGGGTTGACGATGCCCTGGCGTGGACTTCGTCGGCAGAGAAGTGTTCGGTGCTGCCACCTTGGAACGCGGCTAGGATCGCGCGGCGCTGGGGGGTGCTGCGCAGACCGTGGCTGCGCAGCAGGCCTACCGAGTCGGCAGAGGCTGAGCTCATCGACGCATTCTGACGTGCGGCGATTCGTGCTGGTAGCCTCCGCCAAGATATTATCCTATCTAGGAGAGGCTCTAATGATCTTGCGCATTGACCGACTGCAGACGGAGCTACCCCCGCCGTCTGACCCGGACCCCGTCGGAGCCTCCGCAGTCCAGGAGTTGCTCGGCGGCAAGTTCGGCGAGATGTCGACTTTCATGAACTACACCTACCAGTCGTTCAACTTCCGCAGCCGCCAGGGAGCCAGGCCTTTTTACGACCTCGTGGCGAGCATTGCCGCGGAAGAGTTCGGACACATCGAGCTGGTCGCCGCGACGATCAACACGATGTTGACCGGCGCCGCTGAGGGCACGCCGGGCAGGAAGGGCTCGCTGGCCGATGTAGTCGGCAGCCCGAACACGCAGCAGTTCATTGCCGGTGGGGCTGCGGCGCTGGTGCAGGACTCAAACGGCAAGCCGTGGAACGGCGACTACGTGTTCTCCTCCGGAGATCTGATCGAGGATCTCACCCACAACTTCTTCCTGGAGACCGGTGCGCGTAACAACAAGCTGAAGATCTATGAGATGGTCGACCACCCGGCCGCCCGTGCGCTGACCGGCTACCTGCTCGTTCGCGGTGGCGTGCATCAGGTCGCCTACGCTCGGGCGCTTGAGAACCTGACCGGCGCTGATCTGATGAAGCTGTTTCCCTCGCCGCGGATTCCGACCGACAAGATCCCCGAGTGCAAACCTCATATCAAGCGTGGCGAGCATCTCAAGCTCTACCGCTTCTCACCCGATGACTACCAGGAGCTCGCGGCGGTGTTCAACGGTCCCCACCCCGAAACCGGCGAGGACCTTGTTATCGCCGACGAAGTCAGTCCCGAGGGCGCCCCGGCTTATGACCTCCCGCCCCAGACTGCCGTATTCGCGCCTGGCCCAGAGCCCAAGGAGATCGAGGAGATTGCCGCCAAGCTGCGTAAGGTCGCCGGCCTGCCCAGCAAGCCGACGGGCAAAGTCGCGAACAACTAGCCCCGGGCGGGCCAGCTGCCCAGAGCGAGCCCGCGGACGTCTCATCGGCTGCGGTACGCGTGAGTGACGATCGCGCTCGCTGGGCGTGTCGCACCTCGGGTAGCGTCCAGCTTCCTGGCGACCCTAACGACGGACAGGAGATTCATGGCTGACATAACGCATCTCGATGAGAAGCTCGCCGAGGTTCTTGGGCTCGCGGAGGCGGCTCAGGTCGCGACCAAACGCGTTGCGACCCTTGCGCGCAAGGAGAAGGACACCGAGCTGGTCGCGCTGATGGGGACGATGAGCGAGGAGGCCGCGCAGATTGAGCAGCGCTGCGCGACCGTCGCTGGTGAACAGGACGGCAAGAAGACCGCAATCCTCAAGAAAGCCCGGGAAACCAAGGCCGAGGTCGGGGTGTTCATGCGCACCTATCTCGAGGACGCCGAGGCGCTGGACGGCCTGGAGTTCTCAGCATGGCCGAGGCCGGCGAGCTGTCGCACTGGGAGATCTTGGAAAAGCTCAACGAGACTGCCGCTGACCGCGACATCGCCGGCCTGGTGAAGTTCGCGCTGCCGCTGCAGCGCGCACATGTCGAGGCGATCCGCGAGCACTCACTGCGCCTCGCTGGCGACTAGGACCCCTCCGAAGAGGTATGAGCGACACCACCACGCCAAGCCAACGACAGACCAGGCAACCCCGACCGGCCGCGACACGTCGGGTCGGACGGGCGTGTCTGGCTTGTCTGCGGGCTACTTCGTGCCGTGACTGGAGAAGCCGCCGCCGGCGCTGAACTCATCGGGATTGTCTTCGCTGGTTCGGCCTTTGCCCGAGGCCTCGTTGGGGACCTGCTGCGCCGGGCGCGCCATCCTTCCCGTCGCTGGGATGGGGGGTGATCGCGCTTCCCGGTAGGTGTAGAAGCCGAACACGACCGCAAACAGGATCGCGACGATCACGACGACAAAGATGAGGCTGCCGCCCGCGAGGGCGGCGATAGGAAAGCCCATGGATCTCCTGTCCAGGGGTTCGATGTTTGCGACTATGGCCGCTCGATCAAAGCCAGTCGACGCCCGACCTGCGGTGGGACAACGAAAAGATGAACGAGAACACGCGCCGGCGACCAACGCGGCGGAGCTTGGATCCCGGACTCAGCCGCTCGACATCAGGACCGGCCGGTCCGGAATGAGCCAACAGAGCTACAGCCACGCCGGAACCGCCACACCTTTACGCGACAGCCTCCGCGCGAAGGAGGTGCGATGGCGATGCTGTGAGAGGGATCCGACCCGTACGGAAGAAGAGCTGGAGAGTGCGGTCAGGTTCGGTTCGGTGTCGGGGCGATCGGCGATAGGTTTTGCTGATGGGAGACAGCAATCCGGGGAACACTGTGGCGAGCGCCGCGAGGACGTCCGTCGATCGGCTCGACCCGGACGAGGTGGCGAGGTTCGCCTTTCGGGTGTGGAGCTACAAGCAGGGGGAGATGGTCTCGTTGCTGATCCATCTGGGCGACCGCCTTGGGCTATACCGGGCTCTCGACGGCGCCGGGCGGCTCACGGCTGAGGAGCTGGCGGCCCGGACGGGGCTTCAATCACGTTGGCTGCGCGAGTGGCTGCGTGGCAACGCGGCGGCCGACTTGCTGGCATCGGACGACGGAGAGCGCTTCCAGTTGACCGCGACCGGCGCGATGGTCCTGACACGGGAGGAGGACAGTCTTCAGTTCGCCGCCGGCGCCTTTGGCCCACCGCCAGACCCGGCGCTCGTGGATGACGTGGCCGACGCCTTTCGGACTGGCACCGGCCTGCCCTATGACCGCCACGGCCACGCTGGCGTGCATCAAACGGAGCGGATGCTCGGCCCTTGGGCTCGTCTGAGTCTGGTGCCTACGATCGTGCCGGCGCTGGAGGGGGTACCCGACCGCCTTGCCGCGGGCACGCTGGTGGCCGACGTCGGGTGCGGCGCCGGGGTGGCGCTGACCACGCTGGCCGAGGCGTACCCCCGTTCGACCTTCCACGGGTATGAGCTTTCGCGCCTGGCCGTCGAGCGTGCCCGCACACGCATCGCTGAGGCAGGACTCACCAACGTGAGGATCATCGATCGCCGGGCCGAGGAACTACCGGACAGCGGCGATTACTCCCTGGTGCTCACCTTTGACTGCTTGCACGACATGACAAGACCGGACGCGGCGGCGGCGGCCATCCGGCATGCCATCGCCGACGACGGGACCTGGCTTGTTAAAGAGATCCGCTGCGACGACACCTGGGCCGGCAACCGCCGCAACCCGATGCTGGCCATGTTTCTCGGCTTCTCGATCGTCTCGTGCATGTCCTCGGCGCTGTCCGAACCAGACGGCGCCGGCCTGGGCACCACCGGGCTGCCACCGCGAGCGTTGGAGCGGCTGGCCCGCGATGCCGGCTTCACTCGGTTCCGGGTGCACGACTTCGAGGACCCAGCCAACCTCTACTACGAGATCCGGCCCTAACCCTCCACGGCTGACCAGCAAACTGCGTCGCAGGAGCAAAGGAGGCAACCCCGTGGCTGGGCAGCGCCCTGCATCGCGCCAAAAGCGACACCGAAATGTCGATCTTGCCTACGCACATGTATGGGTCCGCGCCGATCCTCGGCGCGCCCTGCTTCCAGCTGATCCCGCCGCGGGCCGCGAACGCGCTCACAGTACGCTTCACGCAGCGAGTTTGTCCGGCGCCAGCAGTCTGAGGGGCCGGGTGTCTGGTGGCTGCCTTATGGGCGTTGGGGCTGCCAGGAGAGGCCGGCGGTGACGTTGCGCGAGTCTGGGCTATCGAAGATCAGCCGGGGCTTGCCGCCAGAAGAGTTGATGACGTAGAGCGCCGGACCAGTTGATGCCGGCGCCGTGAAGGCGATGAGCCTGCTGTTAGGAGAGAAGCGGACCGCGCTCGTGGGAAGGTCTCCTGTTGGCTTGCGGGCAATTTGCCGGGCGCGTCGCCCGTTCGCGTGTGCGATGAACACCCCCCCGCTATCGGTCACGTAGGCGATCGACCTTCCGTTGGGGGAGATGTCGAACACCGACAGGTGGGCGACGAGCCGTTCCAAGTGAAGACCGTTGAGCCGGATCGACCACAGACCGGCCACATACCCGAATCGGTCGCCGCGCACGAACAGAATGGTCTTGCCGTCCGGCGAGAACAATGGCTCGGCGCCCCCGATCGAGGGGTTGACACCCATGGTGTGTCCGTCTTTCAGGTTCTTGATCATGAGTGTTCCGAACAGGCCGCCGGTGCCCTTCGCCTGACGCACGTAGACGATCTCTGTCCGCTGGCGGAGAAGCTGGCCTGGGAGTCGTCGAAGCTGTCGCTGATGGTGGTTTGCGGGTTGGTGGCGTCGGAGTTGGCCAGCGTTATCACCTCGGTCCCGGATGCGCCGGGCTGGTCCCACAGAAGAAGCTTGCCATCAGGGGAGTAGGTGACGTTCTGCCAATCGCCGCACACGTTGCCAGCGTCCTGTGAGCAGTAGCCGATCTGCATCCCGTGGTCGCTGAGATCAGCCGGGTAGCTGGTCAGCGCCGCGAATCCGCCTCCTCCTCCGCCTCCAGCGTTAACCACGGTCCAAGCGCTTCGCCCGTTGCGGCCGCTGCACGTAGCTCGCGCAGGCCCGGAAAGCACCAGCGACGTCGAGTGCGGCCAGGATGGCGCTATTGGTCGCGCCCGGGTCCGCGCGGGCGGCGCTGCTTTTCGGCCGCCCGCCGGCCGCCGCCGTCGAGTCAGGGCGACGGGATCGCGCCTTCGGTGGGGAAGAAGCTGACGGTGCGGCTGGGGTCTCGCGCGAGCCCTGGGCAGCCAGCGCGCGGCGAAGCTTGTCGGCCTTACCGAGCAGCTCGTTGAGGCGGCTTGTGATACCGGGGCGTACTTGTTCGAGCATGCGCTCCATGAACCCTTGCGGCAGAGGGCCCAACCGACCGCAGCTACCTCTCTGGTGAGCGACGTTCGCAAGACGCAGCGGAGGAGGCTTCCGGAAATCGGTCCGGGAGCAGAAGCGCGGTTAGGGTCCGACGGTGCCCCCGATAGAGCCCAAATTCGTGAGTCAGCCGTCTCGCTCCGACCCCGTTTCAGTGTGGCTCGTGCTCATAGCCAGCACACTTGACACCTAGAGGGCAGAGGCATAGCATCGCTGGGTATGAGAGCCGAGCGCTTGAAAGGCCATCTAGAGGGCCTGCTGCTCGCCGTGGTCGCCTCGGGCGGCCCGGCGCATGGCTACGCGATCATCGAGGAGCTGCGCCGCCTGAGCGGGGGAGCGTTCTCGCTGCCAGAGGGGACGGTGTATCCGGCGTTGCATCGGCTCGAAAAGCAGCGACTGCTCACGAGCCGGTGGTCAACCGACGCCCCCCGGCGCCGTCGGGTATATGAGCTGACGGACCGTGGCGGCCAAGCCCTGGGCTTAGAGAGGCAGGCGTGGTCAATCTTCTCGGGGGCGATGGAGGCCGTTTTGGGAGGAGCGTCTTGGTCGACGACCGTGTGATCGTGAGCTACCTGCACGAGCTGCGAGCCGAGCTCCGAGTCCCGCGGCGCTTGCGTGAGCGCGTGCTGGCCGAGGCGGACGATCACCTGCGTCTGGCGAGCGTGGATCGCACGGCAGGGGAGGAGGCGGGATCCGAAGCGGCGCAGCATGCCGCCATCGCAGCCTTCGGAAGAGCTGATGTCGTGGCGACGCGATTTGCTCACGAGCTGGCGGTAGACGGCGCGCACCGCGCGACGCGAGCGGTGAGTGGCGTCACAGTCGCGTTCTGCACCCTGTTCGCGCTGAGCACGCAGGTCCCGGCGGTGCGTGACACGAGCCCGTTCGCGAGCGGTGCTTCTGCCGCGATTGCGTGGCTTGCGGTGCAGATCGCCTTCGTGTGCGCGGCATTGAGCTGGGCGCGCTCCTTGCGTCATCGCGACGACCGCGTGCTGTCGGCCGACAAGCTGCGCTGGATCCTACGCGGAGACGCGACCGCTCTAGGGTTCGTCGCCGTTAGCCTCAGCGCGGACCTTGTAGCCGTGCTCAGCCGATCCGATCCGGTGGGTGCACCGGGCTTGCGAGCGGAGCTCGTGGTGAGCGTGGGTGCAGTTGCCGCCCTCGCGGCTTTCGCGATTGTGTTGCAGGCTCTGGCGTATAGGCGTCTGCGCGCTCTGGCCCGGACGGCCGACGAGGCTTCTCCGCCGAGCGATGACGCGTTGAGTGATCTCGCCACGCTGGCGCGTCGGCTAGGGCAAGCGGCTGAAGGGCGACCGGGAGTTGGCGCGCTCGTCGAAGCCGTCGTACGGGCCGCTCAGAGACCTGGCGTTCGCCGCCTGGCGCTTTACCTCAATTTGCGCCGGCACCCCTGGCGATTGTGCCGAGCTGTCGCGCTCTGCGCGGGGGTATGCATGGGGCTCAGCCACGACGCCACCGCCGGACTGCCGCCGCTGGCCCAGCTGCCCCGCTTGGCGGCGGTCGCCGCACTCCTCGGGAGCATCGAAGCGCTGGCGGTGATCGTCTGCTTCGCGCTCCTCGGAGGCTTTCTCGGCATCCGTCGCCCTGAGATTGGTTTCCGTCAGATCCCCAGCGACTCGTGAGATGCAATCGGGGCGGCAATCCCGCCGGCGTCCAGGAGTTGGAGTGCACGTCAAGGCTCACCGACGCCGCTCTCACCTACCGCAAGCCCGGGCCGAGCAGCTTCTCGTTCACCATCGCACGCCCGCGGCAACGGTGATCATCGTAATTGTGGCCTGTGGCCTCGTGCTACCCACCCTCGAAGCGTGGCGCATCACGCGAAGCGACGCTTGACACGTCACAGCCGAACATGACCGCCATCCTGCAGACAGCGAATCCGAGCCCAGCTGATCAGACTCATTACGCGATCCTGGCTGTGAACGATCCTTCCCGCGAGCGGGCTCGCCGAGCGCTCCTGTTGTCCTTGTGGTGTGCGGTTGCGTTCTGCTTGTTTGCCGCAGCGAGCACCCAAGACAAGGCCTTGCGCGCCCACAGCCCGTGGCAGGATGACCCCTATGACGTGGTGGTGTCGTTCACCGAGTTCTTCGTTCCCCTGCTCGCCGCAGCGCTGCTCGCCAGGGTCACCCTGTGCCCTCGGGACGTGCCTGCGGTTACGGCTCGTCTGCGCGACCTTCTACGGGCGGCGCGGCTCATCGTCGCGTGCGTCGGGCTGACGCTCGCCGCCGATTGGGTCGCCGTCGCGCTCGGCGTGCATGCCCGTCAGTGGGGGGCGCCGGGCCGACTGCTCATCGGCGCGTCGGCGGTCCTCACCGCGTTTTGGCTGACCTCCGCGCTGTCACTGCGCGCGGCCACTGGCGCTGGCCAATGGACGCGCGCCGCCCCCTCAGAATCGGATCCGGATTGGGTTGCTGACTTGTTCGCAGTGGCGTGCGCCAAGTCGGATGCGACGGGTCCATTCGCGCGGCCGCTACGCCGCGGGGTCCAATCTACAGAGCGAGTTATGATCAACGGGCGGTGGGGAGCGCGTCGACACGCGATCGTGGCCGCGGCACTCGCAAGCGTACTGTTCGGCCTGGGCGTCGGCCTGACGCAGGCCCTCAGGGAGGACGGCCTTCGCCAGGCTCTGGGCCATGTGGCTGGACTCGGCCTGTTCGTCGGGATCGGGGCGGCAGGAATGTTCTGCTTCCTGCTAGGCGTCGGAACGTACCTCCGCCCACTTGGCGCGCCAACACAACGCTTGACTCCTGCTCGTCTGCGGTGGCTTCGCGCGGCGGCGATTGCCACGTGCAGCGTCCCGGTCACGGTCGCTCTGCGTGCGCAGCTCGCGGCCCTTACCGGCGGTACGCTGGCCAGCTCGAACATCACACAGTTCGCGCGGACGATCGGTCTCGTCGCCGTCGGAGCGGGCGCTGTTGC
>JALYZB010000368.1 GCA_030945945.1 Actinomycetota bacterium
GAATTCGTCGCTCATTACCGACCAGACCAGCTCAGCGGCGGTGCGCACCGCTGTAACTACACCATGGTCCATCTCCTGCGGCTGTGCCTCAAGCCCGCGTCTACTTCTATAACCGCCGACGCACAGCGCAACGTACTCCCTGTTTGCGGTTCAGCACCTGAAACCAACGCTGCGGGCCTCGCTCGGACCCGAGCTTTCCACGAGCAGGCGAAGCGGGACGCACCTGGGACTCGCCTGCCATTTCGTACTGCAAGCGACACCCCGACCAAAGCCGAGCTAGTGCATGCTGCTGTGATGGCCCGGGCAGGACTCGAACCCTGCGCGCGACGAGTTAAGCGACGCGACGTACACGTGCGTCTGCAGTGGTCATGGGGGTCGTAGTTCTCTGAGTTGCTCTCAGGCCTAGTGCACGTCGTTGAGTTCGGGGAGCCTTCGGGGAGCCGTCAGGCCTAGGTGAGTGCTGGTGGGACTTGCTCTCCTGGGCCGCTGACGGCTACGTCATCGCTGCCGCTTCAGAGGCCGGCTGGATCGGAGCAGTACTCGCACCGCGGAACGTGGAACTTGACGTCAGTCACCTACACTTCGCCACGGTGTCCGCAGGAGAGATTGACGAGTACCTGAGCGGTGTCGAGGAGCCCGAGCGCAACACGCTCGAGGCGGTGCGGCGCACGATCCTCGAGATCGTCCCTGACGCGGCACAGCTGATCTCCTATCGCGTTCCCGCCCTCCGGGTAGGCGGTCAGACGGTCGCCGGCTTTGCCGCGTTCAAGGATCACCTGAGCTACCTGCCGTTCAGCGGTTCGGTGCTCGGACAGCTCGCCGATGAGCTCGACGACTACACGATGACCAAGAGCTCGCTGCACTTCACGCCCGAGCATCCCCTGTCCGAGGCGCTGGTCAGAAAACACATCGCGCTGCGCCTCGCACAGATCGACCACAGCGCGCGGTAAGCCGCACGGGGCCAATCGACGAGACTTCTCGTTTGTCGTCGCAGCGGGCCGGAGAGATCCGCTTCTGCTTTTGGCTGCCCCCGAATCACCGCGGGAGCGTCAGCATGCGGTGCGAGCGATTGACCGATGCAGGAGTTGTAGGCGCGGCGCCGAGCGTGGCCGTAGAGCGTGTCCGACGGCCGGTGGACGCCTTGACAGGCAGCCGTGTGGCTGCGTATTATGAGCAGCCAGATGGCTGCCCATTCGCATAGAGACGAGATCTTAAGGGCGTTGTCGGATCCGAGCTGGCGGCGGTGGCTCAACATCCTGAATGCGCGCAATGGTCAGACGCTGGGAGCTGTGCTGGGGCCTGGACATGGCTCGCCAATCGGTGAGCCATCCCTACCTCAACGCGGCGCCCATCAAGGAGATCGCCGAACGCTGGATCACACAGTGCGAGCAGCACCGTGTGCACGCGCTCGCGACCTGAAACGAGCACTGGAGGACACCCCCGTGGACAAGCCCACGTTCGTCTACACGACTTACATCCAGACCACCCCCCAACGGCTCTGGCAGGCGTTGACCGAGCCGGCGTTCACCGAGCGCTACTGGGCCATCACGTTTGACTCCGATTGGAAGCCGGACTCGGCCATGACCTGGCACACGCGTGGCCTGACGATCGCCGACCCCGAGCAGGTCGTGCTCAGGTCCGAGCCCTACTGCCGGCTCTCCTACACCTGGCACACGTTGACCCCCGAGTGGGCGGCGTCGCTGGACATCACCGACGACGCCCGCGAGCGCCTGGGGGCCGAGCGGCGCTCGAAGGTCACGTTTGAGATCGAGCCGCTCGGCGACCAGGTCAAGCTGATGGTGATCCACGACGACCTCGAACCCGGCGGGGTGACCGGATCGCTCATCAGCCAGGGCTGGCCGCGCGTCGTGGCCAACCTCAAGACCCTGCTCGAGACCGGCGACCCGCTTCCGGACCTACAGCGGACAATGCCGGCCACGCTCAGGATGACGCAATGAACGGCATGGAGATGAGCGTCGCGTCGGTTCCGATGATGGCGGCGATGATGCTGCCGGGCGCGATCCCAGCGATCGTGCGTCGCGCTCGGGAGCGCGATGGCGCGCTCGCGGCGCCGAGGTTCGCGGGCTCGTACCTCGGCAGCTGGGCGCTCGTCGCCCTCGCCATCTACATCCTGTACCGCCAGCCCGGCGCGCTGGCGGCGGGTGCGCTGATCGCCGGCGCAGGGTTGTACGAGCTCACCCCGATCAAGCGCGAGTGCCGCTGGCGGTGCCGCGAACCCATCCGCTCGGGCCTGCGCTTCAGCGTCTACTGCTTCGGCTCGAGCGTCGGGCTGATGGCCGTGCTCGTGGCCGTGAACGTCATGAACGTCGCCCTGATGTGCGCGGTCGCGGTCCTCGTCCTCGCCCAGAAGCTGCTCCCGTCTCATCCCGCCCTCGACGTGCCCCTGACGCTGGTGATTGTCGCCATCGGCGTCGCCGTGGCCGCAACCTAACTCACGAGGAGATAACCATGACCGCCCACACCACCACAACCCGCGAGCAGTGGCTCGCTGCCCGCATCGACCTGCTTGCAGCCGAGAAGGAGCTGACCCGGCGCAGCGACGCCGTTGCCCGCCAGCGCCAGGAGCTGCCCTGGGTCCCCGTCGAGAAGGACTACCGGTTCGAGACCGATGCCGGCACCGCGTCGTTGGCCGAGCTGTTCAGTGGGCGCTCGCAGCTGCTTGTCTACCACTTCATGTTCGGCCCCGAGTACACGGGCGGGTGCCCGTCGTGCTCGGCGATCGCCGATGGTTTCAGCGGCTCTGCTGTTCACCTGGAGCACCACGACGTCGGGCTGGTCGCGGTGTCACGCGCACCGATCTCCGCGCTACAGGCCTACAAGCGACGGATGGGCTGGACCTTCCCCTGGGCCTCGTCGCTGGACAGCGACTTCAACTTCGACGTCAGCAGCTCGTTCACCGATGACCAGCAGCGCTCCGGGTCAGTCGACTACAACTACCGCGCGAAGGACACGACCTGGCTCCGGGAGGCCGGCCCGTCCGAGCACGCCGCGATGTGCGGCGTCGACACGGCCACATACACCCGCGAGCAGCCCGGCATGAGCGCCTTTGCCCTCGAGGACGGCGTCGTTTACCACACCTACTCGGCCTACGCGCGCGGCCTGGACGGGCTTTGGGGCATGTACCAGTGGCTCGACCGGGCGCCGAAGGGGCGCAACGAGACCGGGCCGTGGTGGCACAGGCGGGACGAGTACTAGTGGACTCGCCCCCGAGAGCGCCTCAGGCGAGGCCGGCAGGATAGGTCTGGATTCAGGCTTAGTGCCACCGGTTCGGCGCTGGCCGCTGTCGCTACTTCGATCACCCCCTGCCCGAGACGATCGCGGCGTTGCGCAGCTCCTTCTATCCCCATCGCGCCGCCGTCGCTAGCCGCTGGTCAGAACTGCTGCGCGGCGACAAGCCGACGTTCCCGACCGAGCATTAGGAGGTCTTGGCGTGTTGCCATTCTGCTGGCCAGAATCGTCCCACGCCGCTGATCCTGCGCTACGAGCAGGGACTGGAACGCGCTTCACCAGGATCTCTGTGGGGAGGTGTTCTTCCCGTTTTCAGATCCTCACGATCCTGTCGCGCCGTGGTGAGGACTTTGATGGTGGTGAGTTCGTGCTGCTCGAGCAGCGCCCACGGGCGCAGAGCCGCGCGCATGTGCTAAGCCCGCCGCAGGGCGCGTTCGTGATCTTTCCGACCGCCGAGCGCCCCAATCGTGGCGCCAACGGCGACCACCGCATCGGAATGCGCGAGGGTGACCCAGGGGAAGCGTACCGCGCTGGGGGTGATCTTCCACGACGCCAGATGAGCTCATAGTCAAGCTGCAGCGCTGAGGGAAAGCGTCGCGGGACTTCGATCGCGAACGTGTCGGCGAGGCCGGGCATGGCCCGTGCGTCGTTGACCGCGAACAGCATTCGGCACCGGCCCGCGTCAGCGAGCAGGCCGGCGACGACGGAGGTGTCAACGCAGCTCGTAGGGATGGCCGACTGCCTCGCAGGCCTGACGCCAGGTGACGTTGCCAAGGTAGGCGCCTTCGAGCTCGAGGCGCTCGTCGGGCGCCAGGTGGGGGACCCCGGCCGGCAATGAGGCGGCGACGGCTTCGGCTGAGCCGGCGGGCAACGGCTCATCGGAGATCAGCACCGACCCCCACGCCCGGCCCTGGGCGATCTGTCCGGCGGCCTCGATGTCACGGACGAGCTGGGAGCGTTGCGGATACCAGGGGGTGGCCGGACCGGCCGGCTCGCTCCGTTGGCCCTGGACGGTGATGACGAGCTCGTCGGTGATCAGGACACAGTCCAGCAGCGAGGCGGTTTCGAATCGCCACCAGTCGCTCGCAAATGGAGAGGCCGTGCGCACGCGCTCGCGGGCGCGCTCCTGCGCCCGGGCTCGCACACCGGGCGGGTCGTCATCGATAAGCGCGTGACGCAGGCGCTCGGTCTCGGCGGAATGCGCGGCGTCCGCGGGCCAGGTCAGCTTGCCGGGATGGTTGACGAGCCACAGCAGCAGGTCCCGGGGCGGAGCGGCCGGATACTCAAAGCAGGCCAGCCGGCCGCTCGCGCCACGCACCGCAAGCGAGGTGAGCAGGTATCCGGGGCGGTCGGCCAACGGCCCGAGCCGTCGAGACCCGTTCGGGGTGGCGCGTAGCAGGTTCGCCAGCCATGAGCGTCCCGAGGCGTCACGGGAGAACAAGGCGCCGAAGAAGGGCTGGACGCGCGTGAGTTGGCTGCCGGATGTGTGTGCGCCCATCGCCTCATGACAGCAGATCGCCAGCGCCGATTCATATAGTCAAACGATCAACCGGTAGACGGCGTGCAGCCTAAGGAGGCCCACTGACATGGCGGACGAGGATTTCAACTCGCAGGTGATCGAGGAGTTTCGCGCCAACGACGGCCGGGTCGGGGGCATGTTCGAGAACACGTCGCTTCTGCTGCTGCATCACACCGGCGCCAAGTCCGGCGAGAAGCGCATCGCGCCGCTCGCCTACGCGCAGGACGGCAGCCGGTACGTGATCTTCGCCTCCAAGGCCGGGGCGCCGACCAACCCGGCCTGGTATCACAACCTGAGCGCCCATCCTCAGGCCACGATCGAGGTTGGGACCTTGACGTTCGCGGTCACCGCCGACGAGGTCACAGGCGAAGAGCGCCAGCGCCTGTTCGACGCTCAGGTGCAGCGCGCGCCCGGCTTTGGCGACTACCAGGAGAAGGCCGGCGACCGCGTCATCCCGGTGATCGCCCTCACCGCAACCGGCGACGCTGGATAGCGGGCCCCGGATGTCGGGGGTACCGCAGTGATCGCTGGCGATTCCAGGAGACGATGAGGATGCGCTACGGATACAAAGCCTCTGCCGAGCAGTTCGCGCCCCGGAAGTTGATCGACTACTCGCGGTTGGCCGAGGAGCTCGGACTGACGACGATCGCGGTCTCGGACCACTTTCAGCCGTGGCGTCATAAGGGCGGCCACACGCCGGCCGTCTTCCCGTGGCTCGGAGCGCTCGGTGAGCTGACCTCAACGGCGCTGCTGGGCACGAGCGTCCTGACTCCGACGATGCGCTACCACCCGTCGGTCGTGGCCCAGAATCTCGCCACGTTGGGGTGCCTGAATCCCGGCCGGGTGTTTCTCGGGGTCGGAACCGGCGAGGCGCTGAACGAGACGCCGGCGACGGCGGCGCAGTGGCCGGGCGCCAAGCAGCGGCGGATGATGTTGCGCGAAGCGATCACTCTGATCCGCCGGCTCTGGTCTGAGGAGCGGGTCAGCTTCGAGGGGGAGTACTACCGGACCGATCGGGCAACGATCTATGACCGGCCGGAGGAGATGATCCCGATCTACGTGGCCGCGTCGGGCCCATTGGCGGCCAAGCTCGCGGGCCGGGTCGGGGATGGGTTCATCGCCACGTCGGGTAAGGAACCGGAGCTGTACGTCGAGCTGCTGGAGAAGCTCGCCGAAGGTGCCCAGGCCGCCGGTCGCGATCCGGCGGCGATCGATAAGTACATCGAGATCAAAGTCAGCTATGACCAGGACATGCAATACGCCAAGGCGGCGTGCGCGTTCTGGGCTCCGCTGGCGCTCACTCCCGAGGAGAAGTCGGGGATCGACGACGCGACCGAGATGGAGGCGGCGGCGGACAAGATCCTCGACCGCGCGCCGTCCCGGTTCATCGTCTCCGATGATCCTGATCAGGTCGCCGACCGGATCGCCCCGTACGTCGAGCTTGGGTTTGAGCACCTCATCTTCCACGGCCCTGGCGACGATCAGGAGCGCTTCCTGCGTGCCTTCTGTGCTGACGTGCTGCCGCGACTGCGCGAGCGCTTCGGCGGCTAGGCGGGGCGGGACTCACCGTCTTCGTCGCGGCGCCAGCCCAGCGCACGACGACGTACCCGTGGCAGCCGGCTGACCACCAGGTCATATGAGTCCTCGACCATCTCGGCGATCAACGTGTCGGGCAGCGAGCGGTCGATGGTGACCGTGTTCCAGTGGCGCTTGTTGAGGTGGTAGCCGGGAGTCACGGCCGCGTGAACGGCCCGAAGCTGCTCGGCCAGTGCCGGCTCGCATTTGAGGCTGACGCTGAGCGGCCGCTCAGAGAGCCGCGAGATGGCGAAGATCTTGTCGGCGACCTTGAACACTGACGTGCCCGCGCCAAACGGGAACGTTTCGTCGCTTCCGCGCAGGCTCAGGCAGAGATCGCGCAGCGCATCGGAGTCCATCGCAGACGAGAGCCTACCCGGGGCGCGCCCGAGTCCGATGCCAACCCGCGACCGACCGGCCGATCATGCCCGCGCACTGTCCTGCGGCGGTTATGACGGCATGGCGGCGCCCGCGAACGCGTTCCGCACGGCGGTCGAGGTCGATGATCACGACGCGATCGCGCCCCTGCTCGCCGAGCAGGTGACGTTCCTGAGTCCGGCTGCCTTCACCCCCTACCACGGTGCGAGATGGTCGCGGCGATTCTGCGCGGGGCGAGTCGGGCGTTCTCGGACTTTCGCTACGAACGCGAGATTCGCTCAGTAGACGGCCGGGACATCGCCCTGGTCTTTCGCGCCCAGGTCGGTGACCGGGAGGTCCACGGCTGTGACTTCCTGCGACCGGATGACGCCGGGCTGATCGAGGAGTTCTGCGTGCTGGTGCGGCCACTCGCGGGCGCCAATGCCCTCAGCGCGGCGATGGCCGAGCAGTTTGAGATCATCGGGGGTGAAGTGGGGCAGGATCCTTGACCGCCTCGCGGTCCCCGTTGTGCTCGCACCGCTGGCCGGTGGGCCCTCGACCCCCGAGCTGACGGCCGCGGTGTCGGACGCGGGAGGCCTGGGCTTTGTCGCCGGCGCCTACCTGTCGGCCGAGGAGCTGCGGCGACGCACCGAGCGGACCCGCGCGCTGACCCAGGGGCCGATCGGTGTCAATCTGTTCGTCCCTGGCCCGGGCCCGACCGAGCCGGATCGCTACGTGGAGTTCTCAACGCGGTTGCGAGCGTGGGCGCGCGGCGGACGTGTCAGTGGGAGTGCCGCGCTACTCCGACGACGACTGGGATGCCAAGCTCGAGCTGCTCCGGACGCAGCCCCCGGAGGTGGTGTCGTTCACCTTCGGGTGCCCCGCAGGCGAGATCCTGGCCGGATTGCGCGCGGCTGGGGCCGAGGTCTGGGTCTCGGTGACCACGCCCCAGGAGGCCAGTCGGGCAGCCGCGGCGGGCGCGCAGGCGCTGGTCGTGCAGGGCTCGGAGGCCGGGGCGCACCGCGCGTCGTTTGCCGATCGGGAGGGCGACCCGGTGTACGAACTGCTCCCCTGCTGAGCCTGGTACGGCGGAGGTGTCACTGCCGCTGATCGCGTCGGGTGCGATTGCCACTCCGCAGGCGCTAGCCGGAGTAATCGCCACCGGGGCGGTCGCAGCCCAGATCGGAACCGCCTTCACGCTCGCCCCCGAGGCGGCCACGTCGCTGGCCCATCGGAACGCGATCCGGCGGCGACGCGCCGACGCTGCTGACACGCGCGTTCACGGGGCGGCTGGCGAGGGGGATCCGCAACTGCTTCATCATGAGCACGGCGCGGGCGCGCCGGTCGCGTATCTCGAGCTGCACTACCTCACCTCCCCGATGCGGCGCGACGCACGTAAGCGCGGTGACGCGGGTCTGACCAACCTCTGGGCCGGCGAGGCCCACGGGCTCGCCCGGGCACGTCCGGCCGCGGAGACCGTGCGCTGGCTGGCCAATTAGTGAGCGAATCCATTGGCGTGTCCGCCGGCCGCGGGGCTGGTCCGAAAACCGGGTCGGCGCGAGCAGGAGGTTCAATCGCCGTCGCGAAGGGTAGATTCGACAAGTGTTGAGCTCGGTCAAATCCACCTCGCCGGATCCCTCGCAGTCGTGCGCGCCCGAGGCGTCGCCCCAGCGTCATTCGTTCGACGCCTCAGCCTGGCAGCGCAGATTGTCAGCCGTGACCGGTTGGGTCGGCCGCCAGCTCGGCCGGCCTCGGACTCGACTCGCCGTCATCGGCCTCGTGCTCCTGGTCGTGGCTGTGCTCGGAATCGTGAGCTCGGTCTGGACGCTGCCGTTGGTGATCGTCGGGGCGGTGATGGTGCTCGTGGCCTGGATCGGCGCGCGTCTCGACGGCCGCTTTGCCATCGAATGGGGCGAGACCGGGACCCAGCTCGAGTTCCGCGCCCAGATCAAGGCGCCGGCGCCTGCCCGGCCGGCCATCGCGCCGGTTCCCGCCGGAGCGCCCGCAGTCCGTGTGCCCACCCTCACCCAGTTCAGCGATCCCGAGGTCATCGAGGGTGAGGGCCACACCGTCGAGATCGACGTTGCCGAGCTCAAGGCGCTGATCGCCTCCGCGGAGGCACGCGAGGCCCGAGGGGCCACGACGACCTCCGGCGAGCCCGCGCCGGGCGTTGACGGCCCGCGGGCCGACCGGCCCGCGGCCTAGCTAGCTAGTCCTCCCGCGCCTGACCGGTACCCGTCGCCCGCCCGCCGCGGGTCATGATGCCGACCGATGAGGGTGCTGTCCAGAGATCGCAACTTCACGCTGCTGTGGATCGGTCAGACTCTGTCCGAAGTCGGGTCACAGGTCACGACGATCGCGATGCCGCTGCTCGTCCTCGCGCTTACCGGTTCGGCGGCGAAGGCCGGCCTGGTCGGAGTCGCGCGGATGATCGCGCTTCCGCTCGTCTCGCTGCCGGCCGGCGTGATCGCCGACCGCGGCGACCGCCGGCACCTGATGATCGCGTGCGCGGCCGGGCGACTGGTGGCGACCGCCAGCGTGGCCGTTGCCCTGGCGGTCGGTAGGCCGGGGCTCGCGCAGCTCATGGCCGTCGCCCTGATCGATGCCGGGCTGTACTCGGTCGCGACGGTCGCCGAGCGGGGCCTGATCGGCGAAATCGTCCCGGACGCGCTCTACGCCGATGCTGTCGCCGTCAACGAGGGGCGCGAGGCGGCTGCCTACACCGCCGGGCCGCCGCTCGGGGGTGCTCTGTTCGGCCTCGCGCGCGCCCTTCCGTTCTTGGCCGACACGGTGTCGTTCCTCGCGGCGCTCGCCACCCTCGCCGTCATGCGGCGGCCTGCTCCGGGTAGGAGCTCGCGGCTGGCACCCGGGGTCACGTCGGCGCCACCGGCCCTCGGTCGCGGCCTGCGCGGGGCGATCGGCGAGGCGCGGGAGGGCATGAGCTGGCTGTGGCGCCACCCGTTTCTGCGCGCCGGCGCGCTTCTGTACGCGGTCGCCAACGTCTCGGTCGGCGCTCTGGAGCTACTCGGGCTGCTGATCGCCCGACACCACGGGGCATCGTCGTCGGCGATCGGCGGAGCCTTTGCCGTGGTCGGCGCGGCCGGCCTGCTCGGCGCGGCCGTGGCCGGCCCGCTGCGCCGCCGGGTCTCGACGCGGGTTGGCGTCCTGGCCGAGATCTGGTTCGACGCACTCCTCACCCCGGGACTGTTCCTGGCCCACTCGCCCATCGCGATCGGGCTGCTGCTCGGACTGATGGTCGTGCCGATGACGATGAGCACCTCGATCGTCGTCGGCGCCCGCATGACCTTCACCCCCGACCGGATGCGCGGGCGTGTCCAAGCGAGTTCGGGCCTGCTCTCAAGCTCCCTGGCGTGGCTGGGGCCGCTCGCGGTGGGAGTGCTCTTTCAGTACGCCGGCGAGACGGTGACCGTCGCCGTGGTCAGCGGCTGGGCGCTGATCCTCGCCGTGGGCGCGACCGGCGCGCCCAGCCTGCGCACCATCCCGCAGCCGGACGTGGCATCCGGTTCCGCTGACGCGCCGCGCCGCCTGTGACGGCGCTGGCCCGCGAGCGCGTGTCACAACCCGAAGTTGGTCGTTGGGGCTGCGCCAGCGCGCGCTGTGCCGGCCTGCTCAGGACTGCTCGCCCCTGCAGTGCGGCGATCCCGAGCGCGGCCGCGCCGAGCGCCGTGCTGGTGACCAGCAGCGTCGCGAACGCGGGCAGCTCACGGCGGCCAGGACGTCGGCGATATCGCCGGCAATCCGATCTTCAGCCACTGGGCGCGTGCGGCCCCTGGGTCGACTGCACGCCGTAGGCCAAGGCCGCGTCGCGGGCCCCAAACAGCCGGGCGAGATACGGCGCCTGTGGGTTGCCGGGAACGTCGAGTCCGAACAGTCGGCCGGAGATCCGGGTGCCACCCAGGCACCGACGCCGATCGCGCTGCGCACGCCGACCAGGCATGAAATCGCCTGCTCGTTGGCCATCCGGTGAGCCCATAACAGTGCGCGACGCGCGTGTGCAGAAATGACGCCGCCGCGCAATGACCTGCGCCACCGTGTAGGTTCGCCCAATGGACGCGGACCTTTCGCTGGGTGAGGCGGCCGCGGCGCTGGGGGTGAGCGTCGACACTTTGCGCCGGTGGGATCGCAAGGGGCAGTTGATGACCAAGCGCGACGCGCGCAACCGCCGGCTGGTCCCCGCCTCTGAGGTGCGTCGGCTCAGCGACCGCCCGCAGCGGCATCGCACGGGAACGCCTCGCTCGGCGCGCAACCACTTCGCCGGTGTCGTGCGCTCGGTCGAGGCCGACGGTGTGATGGCCCTGGTGGAGCTCGAGGCAGGCCCGTTCCTGGTCACGGCAGCGATCACCCGGGACGCGATCGAGGAGCTGGGCCTCGCGCCCGGGGTGGCGGCCTCCGCCGTGGTCAAGGCGACCTCGGTGATGATCGAGCGGTCGCGCCCGACCCGTCGCGCCTGACCTCGGGACCGAGCCGGGCACACCTACAATGGCTCAGCCCGCCCCCATGGTCTAGCGGTTAGGACGCCTGCCTTTCACGCAGGAGAACGCCGGTTCGAATCCGGCTGGGGGTACTCAGGGAAACGCTGCCAAACTCCATCATTCGATGGAATCGCAACTATTCGGCTGTCTGTTGGGTACCGCCCTGGGTACCCAACAGACAGTCGCGGAAGAACGTTGGGGACACGGGTGGCGCGTCAAGCGCGATCGGTCAGCTCGACTGTCCGCAGGTCGGCCCGAGAGCCCGCGGCTGCCGGCGAAGACGACTGACCGCCGGCTGCTCCTTTACCCTCGCTGAGGGAAGGACCCAGTGCCTGGTACAGCAGTCTGCTGCCAACGTTCGTGCCGAGCTGCCCAGCTGGCACTCTAGGTCTGGTGCGTCGCATGCTGCTCCCGCTTCCGGCCGATCGGCGACTTCGACGCTTCGTTCAGCTGTCCTTTGGTTTACTGCTCTACGGGGCGACCGCAGCGATGCTGGTGCTCTCACGGCTAGGTCTCGATCCGTGGGACGTTCTCCACCAAGGCCTTTCGCGAACGCTCGGGCTTGCGATTGGCACCTGGGTGATCCTGATCAGCTTTGCGGTCCTGCTCGTTTGGTGGCCGCTGCGCGCGCGTCCCGGCATTGGAACGATCGCTAACGCGATCGTGGTGGGAGCAGTGATCGACTTGGTGCTATCGCTCGTTGGCCCGCCGCACGCACTATCTGCGCGGTACGCGCTGCTCGTCGGCGGGGTGCTCGGAAACGGCTTTGCCACCGGCTTATACATCGGTGCAGGACTCGGCCCCGGTCCGAGAGACGGTCTCAGCACTGCACTAGCCGCCCACGGCCGCTCGATGCGAGTCGTGCGCACAACCGTCGAGGCCACTGTGCTCGCATCGGGCTACTTGCTCGGCGGCACCGTTGGCATCGGAACGGTTCTCTACGCGCTGACGATCGGTCCGATCACCCACCAGACGATCCCAGCGCTAGCCGTCAAGCACCGCTGCGGCACGCGCAGCGCGCACCAGACGCCAGATAGCGCAAACAAGCCCCAGCACAAACCCAGCTGACACGGCTGCAGAGGAACGACAGAAGCGCGTCGTGAGAGCCCCTCCCGCGCTTCCGCTTCAGCAGCTCGACGGGGTCGTGGTTGGTCGGCTTCTGCTTTACGCGCCTGCGGGCGCGAAGGGGAGGCTCAGCGGCGGCCGGCCGACGTGATGTCTCGTGGTTGGTGAAAGCAGTCCCCTCAGCTCTCTGAGACGGCGCCCGTGGTCAGATCCGGGCCACCGGTGCGGCGCGGGGTTCATCGTTACGGGTGCGCGGGCTCCTCACCGCTGCCTTGATATTGGGGCAGGCCGTCGGTGATCTCGTAATAGTCGCCGCGGCTGTCGGTGAAGATGTGCAACGCGGTGCGCAGGCCTGTCGGCGCGTCCACCGTCCCAGCGGCGATCGAGGTCCGCTCAGAGCCGGTGCGCCGCCAGAACAGGCTGGCGCCGCACTCGGCGCAGAAGCCCCGCTCGCGGCCGTCGGCGACGTACCAGCGCAACCCTCGCTGCTCGATAAGGATCAGCGCGTCCGCTGGGGCCGCGGTGTAGGCGGCGAAATGGCCGTGGGCGTGCCGGCAGCGGCTGCAGTGGCAGTTCTCGACGTCGCGCAGCGGCCCGTGCACGTGGTAACGGACCGCGCCGCATAAGCAGCCGCCGGTCGACCGCCACTCGGGAGGTTGGTCCATGCCGTCAGTATCGCGTCACTGGCCGGTGGCAGCGGCGCCGCGGACGTCGTTCGGTCTCGAGAAGGCCCGCCTTCTCCAGCGTCGAGAGCTGGGGCGGAGACCCGCCAAGTTCAAAAGGCCGAAGGAGTCGCGGAGGAATGCCAACGCGACGTGCTCATGAAGTTGGATCTGGTGGCCGGACCTTCGTGAGCTGCTCGCCGGCGCTCAACGCGCCAGATCGGACAGAACATCGAGCTGCCCGCCGATACACCGCGTCGCCACGCCTCGCGCCCATCGACGACCCCGCCTCGCTCAACCGCTCGCCGGCATCCGTCTCAGCAAACAGCCGCGCAGACACACGCAACTAATCCGGATCGTCTTGGGTAACGACGACCCCCTAGCGACATCCGCCTCCCCGGCGCCCGGCAACCTCTGAACCCTCTCGCCGAGGTCGACAAACGCGCAGCGCGCCTCATCGTCACGTTCTTGTCCCTGGGCTCAAGGGATCAGGCTGATAAACGTAATCATTGTTGCCGAGCCGAGCGGGGGAAGCACGGACGATCTGTTGGTCGGCTGTGCTGACGGCTTTGAGGACTGCTGGTCTTTTATGAAAGGTCGGGCGGATGGGCGTCGTGGCCGGCGCCGAGCAGGACCCGAGTGAGCCGGTTGCGCTCGGAGAGCAGCTGATCCAACGCCGCTCGAAGCTCGCCGTCGCCGACCGCCAGCGCGCCATGGCCATCCGCGCCGGCGCGCTCGGCGCTCACTAGGGCGGCGCGACGCAGCAGCTCCTTGAAAAACGATGCGGTCACACCATCGGTCTCAGCCACGATCGGCTCGACGTCGGTGAGCTGCAGCTGCAGATTGCCCTTGTAGAGCGCCAGCAGCCGGCGGCGACCGTCGGCGTCTGGGAGCGGAAGCTCGACCGCTTGGTCAACTCGCCCTGGTCGCTGCGCCAGTGCTGGCTCTAACAGGTCCGCGCGGTTGGTGGTCAACAGGAATGTCACGTCGGCATCCTCGGCCAGGCCGTCCATCTCGTTGAGCAGCTGAAACAGGAGCGGGTGCTGCCCGGGATGCATACCGCGGTCCTCGGCGATCAAATCAACGTCCTCGACGATTACCAACGCGGGCTGTAGTGCCCGGGCGATCGAGACCGCCGGGGCGATGAACTGCAGTGCGTTGCCCGACAGCATGACCACGGTCGTGTCCGTCAGCCGACTGATCAGGTAGCGCAACGTGTGGGTCTTACCAGTGCCAGGCGGGCCGTGCAGCAGCACGCCGCGTTTGAGGTGCTGGCCACTGGCCACCAGTCGACTGCGATGCCGGGCAATACCGACCACCTGGGCCTCGACGCCCTCCAGCACACCGTCCGGGAGCACCAGACTCTCGCGCGTCAGCTCAGGCCGCTCGTGGAAACTCAAGGGCGCGTCCTGAGGGCCGAACATCTGGGAGTCGAAAGACAGGATCTGGCCTCGGAACACGCTGTGCTGCAGCGCGAGGGCGCGGATCTCCCCCAGCACCGCGGCCGCGCGATCTGAATCGGCGCACAGCACCTCGACCGTGACCTGCTCCTGTCCGCGATGCGGGTTGCCCTCGCGCAGCAGCAACGCCAGACGAGCCTCACCGTCGCTGACCAAGAACAACCCGCAACGGATGCACGGACAAGTCGCGCCGCCTGGCCCCGATGCCAGCCGGGCCATGGCCACCGCCCCAACCCCCGGGCCATGCATCATCGTTGCCGGCTGGGCGAGGTCAGCCAGCGTGAACATGGAGTGCTGAAAGTCAGTCAAGCCCACCAGCCAGCTGCTGCGACCCGGCGCCTGGGTCCACCGCTCAAGCGCGCCCTGCAAGTTGACGTTTTCGTAGGTCGCCCAGCCCTCGCCCACCACCGGCAGCGACGGCGCCTCCGGACCGAGATGCTCAGCCAACAGACGAGCAGGAGTCGGGGCTTCATCAGCGCGCGCGCTAGCCACCGCCATCCTCACCAGTCGCCGTCCCAGCCGCAGCACATCCGCCGGCTCGGGACGCATCGGCTTACCCGAGATCGGGGTCGACGACGACCCCCACGCAGTCAAGCTCGAAGGGCGTGCACGCCCGAACCTCACGTAGCTCATCGACCTCATCCTCTCAGCTCGCCCTACGGCGAGCTTTCCTGGCCGCCGCGTGGGCCCCGGCCACGCCCAGCCGATCAACAGCGTTTGGCCCGGCCAGGCCACGGTTTTTCGTCAGAGACGTGGTCGCATTGCTGGTCACGGCGAGGTCGTCGGCGCAAACGTGACCCGGCGGCCCGGCAGACCACCGGCCGACCACCGGCAGCCGGCTCGGCTCCGGCCTCACAGACTTCTGCAACGTCGCCCGAGCGAGTCTGCGATCGTGGCTGCCGCGTGGGCGGACGCCAGCGCGGAAGCGGGAGCGGACTGATCGCCAGCCCCGATCAGCGACAGCGGCGGCGCCCGCGGCGGCGCGTGTCGGTGACAGCGCATAGGCTTTGCTTGTCATCAGTCACCAGCCGGGAGGATCCCTATGAACAAGACCGAGCTCATCAACGCGATCGCCAAAGACAGCGGACTGACCCGTGCTGACAGTGCGCGGTCGCTTGACTCGTTGATCACCACCGTCCAAAAAACGCT
>JALYZB010000373.1 GCA_030945945.1 Actinomycetota bacterium
CGCGCGAAGAAGAGCTAGCGCGCCGGGGCGGGTTCGGCGGCCAACGCCTCGGTCGCAACCGTGCCGAGCCGCAGTTCGGTGGCGGCCAGCGCGTCGGCGCCGATCCGTGTGCGCTGCGGGCTGAGTACGTCGGAGACGATCAGCACGGCCCCAGCGGCGAACTCGCGCCGGGCCGCGAGCGCGAACAGCGTCGCCACCTCCATCTCGACCGCCCGGGCGCCCTGCGCCATCCAGACCTGCTCCTCGCCCTCGCGCCCGTCATAGAAAAGGTCGGTCGACACGACCGGCCCGCGCGCGGTGCCGGCGCCGCAGGCGGCGGTCAGCCGTTCCAGCAGCGACGGGTCACCCGACACACGATCTGCTGCGCCGAGCGCGCGGCTGGTCCCGTCGGCGCTCAGTGCCTCGGTCACGACCAGCAGCTCACCGAGGAGCAGCGCGGGGTGCAGGGCGCCGCAGGTGCCCACCCGGATCATCGTCCGCGCACCGAGATCGTGCAGCTCGGCGATCACGATCGCCGCGCTGGGACCCCCCATGCCGGTGCTCTGGATGGTCAGGGGCTCGCGGTCGGGGCCGGCGCCCGTGTATCCCCACAGGCCGCGGTTGTGATTGAACATCTTCGGGGCGTCGAGCAGCGTCTCGGCCATGCGCAGGGCGCGCCCGGGGTCTCCGGGGAGCAGAACCCGCTCCGCCAGGGGCGCGGTGGGGTGCAGATGGATCGAGCGGCTCACGAGGTCGGCGAGCATAGTCGGCCCGGTGATCTCCGGCCCTCGGGATCGGCGCGACATCCGGCCCGGGGCTGGCACAATCGTGGCGATGGAGGCCGCGCCCCGACTGGTGCCGTGGGGCCCCGGGGACCGGGGGCTGCTGGTCCGCCTGGTCGGCGACCCGATGATGATGGAGCATCTGGGGGGCGCCGAGTCGCCGGCGAAGATCGATGACCGCCAGGCTGGCTACGAGCAGCCCGACTTGCACTGCTTCAAGGTGGTGACTCCGAGGGCGAGGCGTGTGGCTGGGTGGGCTTCTGGGAACGGGCGGATCCCGGCGCGCCCGGTCTGGAGATCGGGTGGTCGATTGCGCCCGAGTTTCACGGCCGCGGGCTGGCCCAGGCCGGGGGGCGGCTGGCCGTCGGGGGCGCCCGCGCGCTCGCGCGGGAAACTGGCCCGCTCAATAGACTTCCGCCGCGATGGCGGAGTTCGCATCGGCCAAGGAGTTCCGTGAGGTCATCGACCGGACCTTCACGATCATGAGCGAGGACCCAGAGATGGGGCCCAAGCTGCGCGACGCCGACACACCGCAGCGCTTCGAGTTCACCGACCTCGACCTCGTGGTCAACATCCGCGCCGGGCGCGAGGGCGAATCCAACCTGGCCTGGGAATGGGCAGACGACGTCGCCTGGGAGCCCAAGGTCCGGATGACGATGAGCTCGGAGACGGCCAACAAGTACTTCCAGGGCAAGGAGAACGTAGCCATCGCGATCGCCCGCCGGCGGATCAAGTCCGGCGGCGACGTCAAGGCCGCGCTCGCGCTGATCCCGATCACGAAGCCGCTGTACGCGCACTACCGCGCGATGGTGGCCGCCGACTACCCTCATCTCGAAGTCTGACTCACCGGCGTGGTCTGCGCCGGGCGGCCGGATTGACTTGTCGCCCGGTGGCGAGTAGACCTCACCCCTCAAGCAAGCCAACAGGCCAGAACGTGGTCGCGCCAACGCGCGCGATCGCGAGGCGCCGCCGGAAACGTGACGAGCGCCGACGGCCAACGCAGCGGGCCGTGACGCCCGCGGGCGGCGGGGCCTCGCCCTCACCGAGACTCCGCCGCCATCTTGCTGACCGCTTCGGCGCGTCCGGGCCGGCCGCCGTCCACCGGCAGCCATGACCCTCGCCGAGGCCGCCCGCCGGGTCGGGGTCACGCCCGCCACGGTGCGCCGCTGGACGCAGCAGGGACTGATCCCGCAGTACGACGGGACGTGGACGCAGGGCGCGATCGGCGCCGCCCGGGTTGTGGCGCGGATGCGCGAGCGGGGTCACTCCGTCGCCGAGATCTCGCGGGCGACCGAGGAGGGTCGGCTCGCCTTCGGATTCCTGGAGGAGCTGTTCCCCTCCGATCAGGAACGGATCACGATCCGCGAAGCTGCCGGGAGAAGGGTCTGGACGAGGCGCTCGTCGGGGGCCTGGTGGCCGGCCTCGGTCTCAGCCCCGAGCATTCCGACACCGTCTCCGACGACGACCTCCAGCTGCTGCGCTACGTCGACGCGGTGCTCGCCTCCGGCTTCCCGCTGGTCGCGCTGCTGCAGCTCGTCCGCGTCTACGGGCAGGCGATGGCCGGAATCGCCGACGCGGAGGTGCGCCTGTTTCACCTCTATGTCCACGAGCCGCTGCCGCGGTCGGGCTCCAGTGGCGTGGAGACCGCCGATCAGATGCACGCCATCTCCCGTGAGGTGCTCCCGCTCGCCGCACCGGTGCTCGATCAGATCCACCAGCGCTACCTGCAGCACTTCATCGAGCAGGACGTGGTCGGCCACATGGAGGTCGACCTGGGTGGGGTTGATCTCGGCCGGATGCGGGTGGCGATCGCCTTCGCCGATCTGGCCGGCTACACGCGCATGACCGAGGAGGAGGGTGAGCTGACCGCCGTGGATGCGGTCGAGCGCTTCGTCGAGGCGGTCGAGATCACGCTGCCCGACGAGGCTCGGGTGATCAAGACGATCGGTGACGAGGCGATGATCGCCAGCTCGGACCCGGCCGCGCTGACCGACTGGGCGGTCGGCTTCCAGCGCCTGCACACCGAGCGGCCGCGGCCCCGGATCGCGATCCACTATGGGGTGGCGTTGTACCGCGAGGGTGACTACTACGGGCGCGAGGTCCACATCGCCTCGCGTGTGGCGGCCTGCTCGGCGGGGGGCGAGGTGCTCGTCACACGTCCGGTCGTGGAGTACATGGACCGGCGGGCGCCCCATCTCGAGTTCGAGCCGGTCGGCGAGGTCAAGCTCAAGGGGTTTCGGGAGTCGACCGAGACTTCATCGCCCGTCAGCGGGAGGAGATGTGATGTTCGAAGCCGTACGTGACGCGGGACTGCTGGCCCACGGCCGGCCGGTGGTGGTCATGTTCTCCGGCGGGCGGGACTCGACCTGCCTGCTCGATCTTGCGGTACAGATCGCCGGCGTCCCCGCGGTCAGCGCGGTGCACGCCAACTACGGGCTGCGCGGCGGCGCCGACGCCGACGAGCGCCATTGCGCCGAGGTCTGTGAGGTGCTCGGGGTCCAGCTGGACGTGTGCCGGCCGGTGCGGCCGGACGGGGCACCGACGGCGAAGCCGTTGGTCGGGAACCTTCAGGCCTGGGCGCGGGCCGAGCGTTACCGGGCCGCGGCGGAGCTGGCCATCGCCCGCGGGGCCGACGTCGCCGCCGGCCACACGCAGTCGGACCAGGTCGAGACGATCCTCTACCGGATCGCCTCCTCGCCCAGCCGCCGCGCGCTGCTCGGCATGCGCTCAAGAGATGATTCCCACCCACCCGTGATCCGTCCGCTGCTCGGCGTCACGCGCGAGCAGACCGAGGCCTACTGCACCGAGCGCGGGCTGCGTTGGCGCGACGACGAGTCCAATGAGTCATCTGCGTACGCGCGCAACCGCATCCGCCGCCAGCTCGTGCCGGCGCTGGAGCGCGTCCATCCCGCCGCCCAGGAGAACCTGCTCGCGCTTGCCGCCGTGCTGCGCGCTGAGGCCGACGTGCTCGACGCCGTCGTGGCCGCCGCGCTCGACGGACGAGATGACATCGAGCTGGCGCGCCTGCGCGAGCTGGCTCCCGCGGTGCGGCGCCTGGTGCTGCAGCGGCTCGCCGACGCGGTCATCAACGCGCCCGCGGCCGGTGTCGCACGCCGTGCGGACGAGGTCGCCGCGCTCAAGGAGGGGGGCGAGCTGCACCTCCCCCAGGGGATCAGCGCGCGGGTCCGCGGCGGCGTGCTGAGGCTCGGGCGCACGGCCCGAGAGGGACGGGCGCAGACCGCGCCGGAGCCCTGACCTGCGCACCCCACCGGGCGCGCGCGAGCGCGCCCACTTAAGATGCCTACGGTGAGCGACGACGCAGCGATCGGGGACATCCTCGTCCCGGCCGATGATCTCGCACGTCGTGTCCTTGAGCTCGCGGCCGAGGTGTCGCGCGACTACGCCGGCAAGGATCTCGTGCTGATCGGGGTGCTGAAGGGGGCTGTGTTCTTCCTCGCGGACCTCATGCGGGCGATCGAGATCCCCGTCGAGGTCGACTTCATGGCCGTCGCCTCCTACGGTTCGGCGACCAAATCCTCGGGCGTGGTGCGGATCCTCAAGGACCTCGACGCGGCGATCGACGGCCGCGACGTGCTGATCGTCGAGGACATCGTGGACTCCGGACTGACCCTGCAGTACCTGCTGCGCAACCTCGCCGGGCGCAACCCCCGCTCGCTGGAGGTCTGTGCCCTGCTGATCAAGCCCGAGCGGCGCAAGGTCGAGCTCGAGACCCGCTACGTCGGTTTCGAGATCCCGGACCGGTTCGCGATCGGCTACGGCCTGGACCATGCCGAGCGTTTCCGCAACCTCCCGTACGTCGCTGCGCTGCGGCAATGACAGGCGCGCTGCAGGCGCAGGGACCGTCCGGGACCCCGAAACCAGGTGCTACGCTTGCTGATCCCGGTCACAGCGCGCAGACTCCTCTCCGCGCGGGGCTCCGGGTCGACTGAAAGACTTTCATGAGCAGGTTCTTCAAGAGCGCCGCCTTTCCGATCCTGATCGTCGTCGTCCTGGCGTTCTTCGCCCAGAAGCTGATCGGGACCTCCAGCCACGGACCGCACTACACGTTCGGCAGCCTGCTTACCCAGCTCAGCAACCGCGAGGTCAAGCAGCTCTCGCTCGATCAGAAGTCAAACCAGGCCGACGTCACCCTGCTCGGCGGCCAGAAGTACACGGTCGGCTATCCGGACAACTACGCGACCACGCTGATCAACGACGCGCATGCGCTCGTCCCCGCTCAGGGCTTTGACGTTCAGAGCAAGGCCACGAGTGGGTGGCTTTCGCTGCTGACCTACATCCTGCCCTTCATCCTCTTCATCGGCTTCTGGATCTTTCTGATGAACCAGGTCCAGGGCGGCGGCTCCAAGGTCATGTCGTTCGGCAAGTCACGGGCCAAGCGGATGTCGGTCGACTCGCCCAAGATCACCTTCCGGGACGTGGCCGGCGTCGACGAGGCCGTCGAGGAGCTGCACGAGATCAAGGAGTTCCTGGAGAACCCCAAGAAGTTCCAGGCGCTCGGCGCCCGGATCCCCAAGGGCGTGCTCCTCTACGGACCCCCGGGGACCGGCAAGACGCTGCTCGCCCGCGCGGTGGCCGGCGAGGCCGGGGTGCCGTTCTTCTCGATCTCCGGCTCGGACTTCGTCGAGATGTTTGTCGGCGTTGGCGCCTCGCGCGTGCGTGATCTGTTCGAGCAGGCCAAGCAGAACAGCCCCTGCATCATCTTCATGGACGAGATCGACGCCGTCGGGCGCCATCGCGGCGCCGGCATGGGCGGCGGGCATGACGAGCGCGAGCAGACGCTGAACCAGCTGCTGGTCGAGATGGACGGCTTTGAGATGAAGGACAACGTCATCCTCATCGCCGCCACCAACCGGCCCGACATCCTTGATCCGGCGCTGCTGCGCCCGGGTCGCTTCGACCGTCAGATCGTCGTCGACCGGC
>JALYZB010000397.1 GCA_030945945.1 Actinomycetota bacterium
CGGCCTCGGACGGGAATGAAGACTCCACCATCACCAGGTGACGGCGCAGATCCACGATGTGGTCGACGTGCTCGATCGACACCGGGCAGGCCTGCACGCAGGCGCCGCAGGTCACGCAGTCCCAGACCGATTCCTCGGGCACCGCCCCGGGAACGAGCGGGCTCAGCTCGGGCGTGGTCGCGCCACCCTGCGATCGCGCCGTGACCAGCGCCCCGCCGTCGGCGAAGACCTGGTCGCGCAACCCCATGATCAGGAGCTTGGGCGAGAGCAGCTTGCCGGTGGCGAACGCCGGACACGCGTCCTGGCAGCGCCCACACTCGGTGCATGAGAACGTATCGAGCATCTGCTTCCAGGTCAGGTCGGCCGCGGTCCCCGCCCCGAAGCGGATCTCCTCCTCGGGGATGTCCGGATCGTCGAAGCGCAGCGGCTCCAGGCGGCCGCCGGCCCGGGTGCGCCCGAACCACACGTTGATCGCCGCGGTCGCGATGTGCAGGTGCTTTGAGCGCGGCAGGTAGGCGAGAAAGCCGAGGATCGTGATGACGTGGGCCCAGACGAGCACGCGCTCGAGCACACGGGTCGCCCCGTCGTGACCGAACAGACCCGAGAGCAGGTTCGAGACCGGGGCGTCGCCGGCCGGCCACTCGTTCAGGCCCAGGGCGATCCGCGTCCCATGCCACAGCAGCAGCGTGGTCGCGATCACCGCGATCAGCGCGAGGATCAGGTCGGCCTCGCCAAGGTGGCTGCCGTCAAAGCGCCTTGGGCGGATGACCTTGCGGATCCACAGTGCGGACACGACCCCGATCAGCACGAGCACCGCGAACACGTCGACGAGCACCGCGAACCAGCCCTGGTCCCCCAGCCATGGGAAGGTGGCGTGCTTTGAGACCGTGTCGATCATTGCGATCACGATCGTCGGGCCGAGGACGAGAAAGCCCCAGAAGATGAAGGCATGGATCAGCCCGGGCCCGATTCGCTGCAGCAGCTTGCGCTGACCGAGCACGATGGTGGCCTCGTTGCGCACCCGCCGTGGGGTGTCGCCGTCCCGCCTGACCGGCGCCCCCGTGCGCAGCAGCGCGGCCAGGAACTGCACCCGACGGGTGAACAGCACCCCGCTGACCGCCAGCAGGACGGCGAGCGCGAGCGCGGCGGCCGCGATGTCTATGTGCCTCTCGCTTTCCTGATCTCCGCGGAGATCGCCGGCACCACCTCGTGCAGATCGCCGATCACCGCGTAGTCGGCGCTGGCGAAGATCGACGCCTCGCCGTCGGGGTTGATGGCCAGCAGCCGTTTGGCGCCCTTGCACCCCGCCATGTGCTGGGTCGCGCCGCTGATCCCGCAGGCGATGTAGATCTCGGGGGCGATCTTCGTGCCCGTCTGGCCGACCTGGTCGGTGTGCGGGCGCCAGCCGGCACTGGTCACCGCGCGCGAGCAGCCCACCGCCGCGCCAAGCAGCTCAGCGAGCTCCTCGATCACCGAGAAGCCATCGGACGAGCCGACGCCACGGCCACCGGAGACGACCACATCGGCGTCGCTCAGTGATACGCCGCCGCTGGACGCCGCCACGGTCTCCGACACGGTGACGACGCGGTCAGCGGCCGAGGCGCCGTCGCTGACCGAAACAGTCTCGACTGACGCGATCGGCTCGGCGGCGACCGCGTGGGCGGCGACGGTGAACAGCCACGGCGAGCCGATCAGCAGGGCTTCCTCGAGCAGCGAGCCACCCCACCGCACACGGGTGACCTTCGCGACACGGCCGACCTCGATCGGCGCCTCGTTGCGCGCGACGTCGACGCAATTGGCCGCCATCGGAAGATCGAGCTTGGCCGCGACATGGGCCATCACCTCGTTGCCGCGGTCGCTGCCCGGCGCGATCACCGCGTCGGCGCCCGCCGCGAGCTCAACCAGAGTCTGCGCCCAGGCCGCGGGTGCGAACGGGCCGTCGATCGCCACCGCGCGGACGTCCCCGAGACCCAGCGAGCCCGCGAGAGCTACTGCTTGCTGGGAGAGCTCGTCCTCAGCGCCGGCCACAAAGCAGAGGATCATGCGAGCACCCCGATCTGCTGCAAGATCGAGACGACCGCGGGCGCGGCCTCCGGCCCCCGGCCGAGGATCTCGGCCTGCTTGTTCGAGCCCTCGGGCACGACGAGCCGCATCATCTTCAACCGAGCCTCGACCGGCTCCGGTTCGGTCGCGTCGACCGGCTTGCGCTTGGCCCGCATCCGTCCCGGCACCGAGGGATACCGGGGCAGGTTGATGCCCTCCTTGACGGTGACCACGGCGGGCGTCGGCAGGATGTAGACATCGCGTCCGGCGGCGACCTCCTGCTCACAGCGCACGCCCTGCGGCACAACTTCGATCGATTTGATGCCGTTGACGACCGGCAGCCCGAGCGCGGTCGCGACCCGGATCGCCACCTGGTAGTTGCCGGCGTCGGCGGACTCGGTGCCGAACAGGATGAGATCGAACGGCTCGTCCTGAGCCCGCACCGCGGCGACGATCGCGGCAGCGGTCGCCTGGGGGTCCCATTCGCTGCCGTCGGAGACGAGATGGATCGCCCGGTCGATCCCGATCGCCATCATGTCGCGCAGCTGCTCCTCGGCCTCGGGCGGCCCGAGCGTGAGCACCGCCGAGCTACCGCCGTGCTGCTCCACCAGCCGGATCGCCTCCTCGGCCCCGCATTCCTCGTGAGGACTGACCGTGAAGCCGAGGTGGCGGGTCTGGATCGCCCGCTCGTCGTCGGTGAGCGTCATGCGCCCGCCGGTGAGCGGCACCCGCTTGACACAGACGAGCACGTTCACGAGCGCACCCGGCTGTTGTCGGGATCAAACACCGAGGTCGAGTCGGCCGAGGCGACGGTCACCGGGTACTGCTCGCCCATGTACTGCACGAGCAGCTGCTCACCGACCCGCGCGTGCTCGGGCGGCAGATAGGCCATCAGCAGGTACTTGCCAATCGATGGGCCCGCACCGGCACTGGTCACGAACGAGCGCCGCCCCTTGGCGTCGACGATCCCCGCTCCGTCGCGGGTGAGGATCGGCTCCCCGCCGAGCATGTAGCGCTTGACCCCGGACTGCGAGCTGTGGTCCTCGACGGTCAGCGTGCACATGCGCGCGGCCGGCTCGGCCTCACGCTTGGCCACGTGGGCCGCCTTGCCGATGAAGTCCTGCTCCTTGACCTGGCCCCAGGCCATCCCGGCCTCGACGACGTCGTACTCGCCCTCCAGCTCGGCCCCGTAGGCCCGGTAGCCCTTCTCCAGGCGCCCGGTGGTGCCATACACGCCGGCGCCCATCGGTACCGCCCCGTGGGGCCGGCCGGCTTCGGCGACGATGTCCCACAACCGCGCGCCCTGCTCGATCGGCACGTAGAGCTCCCAGCCGAGATCGCCGACGTAGGAGATCCGCGAGGCGATCGCGGTCAGCGGGCCGACCTCGATCTGCTTGCAGCGAGCGAACGGAAAGCCCTGGTTCGAAACATCGTCAGAGGTGACCGAGGAGAGGATGTCGCGGGCGCGCGGGCCCCATAGCCCGAGCGTCGTCCACGCGTTGGTCTGATCGTGGATCTGGGCCGAGCCGTCGGCGGGCAGGCGATCGGCGAACCACTTCAGATCCGACATTCCCCACGTCCCGCCGGTGACCACGCGGAACCCGTCGGCGGCCATCCGCATGATCGTCAGGTCGGCCTTGAAACCGCCGGCCGGCATCAGGATCGGGGTGTACACGACGCGACCGACGGGCACGTCCATCTGGCGCATCGCCAGCTTCTGCACGACGTCCAGCGCGCCGGGCCCGGTGACGTCGAAGATCGCGAACGCGGTCAGATCGGTATAGCCGGCCCGGTCCCGCATCGCGAGGTGCTCGGCGTTGATGATCGGCGACCACCAGCGCGACTCCCACTCGGCCTCGCGGCGCGTTACGCGATCGCCGAACTCGTCGCGCAGGCGGGCGTTTGACTCATACCACTGGGGACGCTCCCAGCCCGCCGCCTCGTAGAAGACGGCCCCGAGCTCCTGTTGACGCTCGTAGTAGGGCGAGAGCTTGACCCGGCGGTCGGACTCCCACTGCTCGGCCGGGTGCACGATCCCGTACATCTTGTTAAAACCCTCGCCGGCCCGGGCACGGACGTGCGCGCGGGTCTTCTGGTGGGGATAGGCGCGGGCGATGTTGGATTCGAAGATGTCGATCTCGGCCTCCCCGTTGACCATCAGCTCGGCGACCGTCTTGCCGGCGCCGGGGCCCTCCTTGATCCAGATCGCCGCCGCCGACCACAGGCCGTGGACCTCGGGGGTCTCGCCGATCAGCGGCAGCCCGTCGTGGGTGACCGACAGCAGGCCGTTGATCGCGTACTTCACACCCACGGACTCGTCGCCGACGATCTCGGGCATCAGTTCGAGCGCCGACTCCATTTGGTCCTCGAAGTCGGCCTGGGTGAAGGGCAGCTCGGTCGGGCTGAGCGCGGACTCCTCCAGCGAGGGGATCTCGTCGGGGTCCAGCATGATCGGACGGTGGGCGTAGGAACCGATCTCCAGGCTCGTCCCGTCCTGGCGCTCGTACATGTTCAGGTCGACGTCACGGACGATCGGGTATTCGACCAGACCCTTGGTGTCGGCAAAGCGCGGCACCGGTCCGATGTCGATCATCTGGTGCACGGCGGGGGTCAGCGGGATCCGCGCTCCGGCCATCGCCGCGATCCGCGGGCTCCAGCAGCCACAGGCGATGACCACTCGGTCGGCCGCGATGTCCCCACGGCTCGTGCGCACCCCCCGGACCGCGCCGTGCTGCAGCTCGAGCCCGAGGACCTCGGTGTTGGCCGAGACGGTCAGGCCCGCCTGCATCGCCCGTTCGCGCATGATCGTGGCCGCCCGCAGCGAGTCCACCACGCCGGCAGCCGGGGTGGAGAAGCCGCCGAGCAGCAGCTCCTCGTTGATGAACGGGACCATCTCCTTGATCTGGGCCGGGGTGAGCAGCGAGACCGGCTCGATCCCCCACGTGCGGGCCGACACGACCCGCCGCGCCAGCTCCTGCATGCGCTGCTCGGTTCGGGCAACCTCGATCCCGCCGCACTCGATGTAGACGTCGAGGTCGTGGTACTGGCGCATGCTCTCGAGCGTCAGCGAGGTCATCTCCTTGGAATGGTCGACCGGGAAGATGAAGTTCGAGGCGTGGCCGGTCGAGCCGCCCGGGTTGGGCAACGGGCCCTTGTCGATCAGCGTGATCTCGGTCTCGCCGAGCTGGGTCAGGTGGTAGGCGATGCTGTTGCCGACGATCCCGGCGCCGATGATCACGACGCGCTGGCGGGCGGGCAGAGCCTGGCTCTCGGTGGCGGACATGCCACTGATATATCAGATGTCGGTCAGGTCTGCAGCATGGCCGATATCGTCTTGCGCGGCACCCCGAGTCCGGCGGAAAGCCGCTGCCCCC
>JALYZB010000411.1 GCA_030945945.1 Actinomycetota bacterium
GGGCCGCCTACCACGAGCTGCGCAAGCAGGGCAAGGAGCTGCGCTACCTGCTCGAGCTGTTCGGTGTGCAGCTGTTCGATGGCGAGGTGGTCAACGATCTGGTGACCACGCTCAAGGGCCTGCAGGATGTGCTCGGCCGCCACCAGGACCGCGCGGTCCAGATCGCGCTGTTGACCGCGCTGGCCGACGAGGTCGCAGGGCTGCCTCGCGGCCCGCGCGCGCTGATGGCGATGGGCGTGCTCGTGGACCGGTTGCACGCTGACGAGCGCGCCGCCCGGACCGAGTTCGCCGCCCACTTCGCCGACTTGACCTCGCGCGAGCGCCGCGCCCAGGTCAAGGCCGCTTTTCGATGAGGTTCACGACGCAGACCCGCCAGGAGATCCCGAGATGACCGAGCCCGAGATGACCCAACCCGAGTTCCAGCCCAGCGCGAGCTACCTCGCCGATCCTGCTGACGTGCACCGTGTGCTGCTGCTCTACAGCGGCGGACTGGACACCAGCGTGATGCTCAAGTGGATCCAGGATGAGTACCACGCCGAGGTCATCGCATTGACCGTCAACCTCGGCCAACCCGGTGAGGACTACGAGATCGTCAAGGGCAAGGCGATGCAGATCGGCGCCGTCGAGGCGCACGTGATTGACGCGCGCGAGGAGTTCGCGGCCGAGTATCTGCTGCCCGCGATCAAGGCCAACGCGATCTACGGCCTCGGCTACCCGTTGTTCACCGCGCTGGGCCGGCCGCTGATCGCCAAGCTCGCCGTCCAGTTCGCCCGCCAGACCGGCTGCGACACGATCGCCCACGGCTGCACCGGCAAGGGCAACGACCAGGTCCGGATCGAGGCCACCGTTGCGACCTTGGCCCCCGAGCTGAAGGTGATCGCCCCGGTCCGCTCCTGGCGGATGGGCCGCGAGGAGGAGACCGCCTACGCCCGCGAGCATGGGATCCCCGTCAAGGGGGGAAGCGAGGTCGCGCCGTACTCGATCGACGACAACCTCTGGGGCCGCTCCAGCGAAGGGCGCTGGATCGAGGACCTGGACCACGCGCCCGAGGACGACGTCTTCCAGCTCGTCACCCGCCCCGAGCAGGCGCCTGACCGGGGCGAGGTCGTCTCGGTGGAGTTCGAGTCCGGGGTCCCGGTGGCGTTGAACGGCGAGCGGCTCGGCCCGGTGGCGCTGATCGAGCGCGCGGGGGAGATCGGCGCCCGCCACGGGGTCGGCATCGTGGACCACATCGAGGACCGGATCGTCGGCCTGAAGGTCCGTGACATCTATGAGGTCCCGGCGGCGGCGATCATCCTGCTCGCCCACCAGGAGCTCGAGAAGCTCGTCGGCACGATTCATCAGAACCAGATGAAGGCCGGCATCGACCAGAAGTGGGCGTACCTCGTCTACGCCGGCTTGTGGTGGGAGCCGCTTCGCGAGGACCTCGACGCCTATATGGAGGCGGCCAACCGCCTCGTCACCGGCTCGATCGCGATCAAGCTCTACAAGGGCTCGGCGCGGGTCGTGACCCGATCCTCACCGCATGCCGTCTATGACGCCCAGCTGGCCACGTTCTCGGAATCGGGTGGGCTGTTCGCCCAGGCTGCGTCGCCGGGCTTCATCGAGCTGTGGTCGCTGCAGTCGCGAATGGCCTGGCGGATCCGCCACGGAGGAAAGGCGTCGTGACCGCAGCGTCTCATGAGACCCACCAGGCGGCGCGAAGGCGGGTAGGATGACCGCCATGGGTTACAAGATCCTCGGATTCGCGGTCTGGCAGGGCAGCAAGTGGTACGTGCGCCGGCGCATGTCGGGCCTGGGCGTCAAGCTGGGGCTCGGCGCTGTGTCGGCCGCCGTGGTGGCCGGGGTCGTCGCCGCCGGCCGCCAGGCCGCTAGCTCTGATTAGACAGGATTAAGCGCTGTGGAGGCGAAGATGGCCTCGAGCGCCGCCCGTGTCCGCCCCGTGTCGTCGGCGCCGCCATCGGCATGAGTTCCTTCGTCTCTGATCCCAGCCCGCTCGACATCGATGATGTCCAGCATCTCCGTGAGACGGCCGGGGAGATCCGCCTGCGGGTGAGCGGCCGCTGGCACGGCGAGACGTCCCCGTCCGACGAGCAGAGCCCACTGCTGGTGATCCAGATCGAGGGGCGCCGCCACCGCTTCACTCCCGTCCACGATGCCGAGCCACCCGCCCCGGGCCGGTGGGTGGCGAGCTTCGTCGTCCCCGGGTGGGCCGAGCCGCGCCGTGAGGGGCAGGCCGCACTGTGGATCGGTGAGGCGGTCGTCCCGATCCCACCGATTGGAGCCTCGCGCCGCTGGCC
>JALYZB010000413.1 GCA_030945945.1 Actinomycetota bacterium
CAGCGGATCGTGACGGAGTTCGGGGGATTCGAGGAACTGCTCGCCGCGTCCGACGGCGAGCTGGAGACCGTCGACGGCGTCGGCGAGATCCGGGCGAAGGACATCCGCGAGGGCCTTCGTCGCCAGCAGGAGATCAACCTGGTCGATCGCTACCTGCAGACGTAGGGTCGCAATGACCCTCAGCGCACTGCCCGAGCGGGCCACCGCGACCCGCAATTCAATGAGGAGGACACCATCACAGAGCTAACGGAAGAGCACCTGGATGACCTGGAGGCGATCGTGCTGCCCCCGCACGTCGACTTTGAGATCGGCGATAGCGTCGTCTACCCGCACCACGGGGCCGGACGGGTGCTGCGCAAGGAGAGCAAGGAGGTCTTTGGTGAGAGCCGCGAATATCTGACCATCCGGATCCTCCACAACGACATGACCGTCATGGTCCCGACCGAGAACGCCTCCCTGGCCGGGCTGCGGCGCGTGATCGACGAGGAGACGATCAAGAAGGTCCTCGCGGTGCTCCAGGACGAGTGCTCTGAGATGCCCAAGAACTGGAACCGACGCTTCAAGCACAACCGGGACAAGATCAAGACCGGGGACATCTACGAGCTGGCCGAGGTCGTGCGCAATCTCGCCGTCCGCGAGGCCGAGAAGGGCCTCTCCACCGGCGAGAAGCAGATGTTCACCCGCGCCAAGAAGATCCTCTGCTCTGAGCTGATGTACGCGCTGCAGATGGAGGAGGCCGAGGTCGAGGCCTACCTCCACGACCTGCTGCTGGGCCCCGAGCGCCACGTCAACGGCAACGGCAAGGTGGCCGTCGCCGCGAAGTAGGGGACCGTGGCGGTCGCACTGATTGTGGCCGCCGGCCGGGGTGAGCGCCTTGGGTCCGACCGACCCAAGGCGCTCGTGTCGCTGGGCGGCCGGCCGATGCTCGCGTGGAGCCTGGATGCGCTGCGCGCGGTCGACGCCGTACGCGCGATCGTCGTCGCGCTGCCGGCGGATTGGCTGCACGCGGCCCCCGAGGGGGTGATCGCCGTCGCCGGCGGAGCGCAGCGCTCGCATTCGGTGCGCGCGGCCCTTCAGCGCAGTGATGGCGACGACGCGGTGATCGTGCACGACGCTGCGCGTCCGCTGGTCACCACGGCACTGTTCACCGCGGGGCTGCAGGAGCTCGAGCGCTCGGGCGCAGACGCAGTGATCGCCGCGGCGCCGGTGACCGACACGATCAAGGAGTGCGCGCCCGACGGGCGCACCGTGGCCCGAACGCTGGATCGCTCCCGGCTGTGGGCGATCCAGACGCCACAGGTGTTTCGCCGTGCGGCGCTGACGGGAGCGCTGACGGGGTCTGACGAGCACCTGGCCCGCGCCACCGATGACGCCTGGCTGGTCGAACACGCGGGGGGAACGGTGCGGATCGTGGGCAGCGACTCGGCCAACCTCAAGGTGACCACGCCCGAGGACCTGCGGATCGCCGAGCTGATCCTCGCCCAGCGGGCCGCGGCCGGCGGCGAGCCGCGGGGGTCGCTGACGCGATGAGAATCGCGACCGGCATCGGCTATGACTGTCACCGGCTGGTCGCCGGGCGCCCGCTGGTGATCGGCGGCGTGCGGATCGAATCCGACCTCGGCCTGGACGGTCACTCCGATGCCGATGTGCTCGCGCACGCGATCACCGACGCGATCCTCGGCGCCTGCGCGCTGGGCGACATCGGCGAGCACTTCCCCGACACCGATCCCCGTTATGCGGGGGTGGACTCGATCGCGCTGCTGCGCGCGGCGAGTGAGCTCGCGACGCACGCCGGCTTTGCCATCACCCACGTCGACGCGACCGTGATGCTCGAGGCGCCCCAGCTGGCGCCGGCGCGCGAGGCGATGCGGGCCAACCTCGCCGGCGCGCTCGGCCTCGGGCTTGCCCAGGTCAGCGTCAAGGCCACCCGGGGCGAGGGGATGGGCTTTGTCGGGCATCGCGAAGGCGCTGCGGCGCTCGCGGTGGCCACCGTGCAGTCGGGCTGACTCGGGGCTTCCGACAAGGCATCTGACGGTCCTGCGCGGTCCTCTCGAGGCCCTCAGCCGGCGCGGGCGGCGCGGCGCTGCGCGGCCTGGTCGCGCA
>JALYZB010000479.1 GCA_030945945.1 Actinomycetota bacterium
AGCCACCCGCTCAGCGGCGGCGTAACGGCGGGCCACGGTCGCGGCGGCGCGCTGCGATCGCGGGCCGTGGGTACTTTGGCGCAGCACCCTGACCAGAGCTCCGGTGTCGATCGCGACCGGGCAGGCCGCGGCGCACGAGCCGTCGGCCGCGCAGGTCTCCAGACCGTCGTAGCCGTACTCCTGCAGCAACACGGTGAGTACCGGCGAGTCCTCGGGCTGGCGCGCCATCTCGCGTCGCAGGACGATCCGCTGGCGCGGCGTGGTGGTGATCTCGCGCGAGGGACAGACCGGCTCGCAGAAGCCGCACTCGATGCACTTGGTCGCCTCGGCCTCGATCTCGGGCACGCTGACCAGGTTGCGCAGGTGGACCTCAGAGTCACGGTTGAGCATGACACCGGGCCCGAGGATCCCGTCCGGGTCGGCCAGGGCCTTGATCCTCCACATCAGCTCGGTCGCCCGCGGTCCCCATTCGGGCTCCACGAACGGGGCCATGTTCAGGCCGGTCCCCTGCTCGGCCTTGAGCGAGCCGCCGTACTTGTCCACGATCAGGTCGACGAGCGCGTGCATGAACGTGTCATAGCGCTGCAGGTCGGCCGCCTCGCCGAAGTTCGGGGTGAGGATGAAGTGCAGGTTGCCCGCCGAGGCGTGGCCCGCCAGCCCGGGCAGGAAGCCGTGCTCGACCAGCAGCGCCTGCAGATCGCGCGCGGCCTCCGCGACCCGGGCGGGGGGCACGCACACATCCTCGATGATCATTGTCACGCCGGGCGGGCGCATTGCGGCCAGCAGCCCCTGCATCCCCTCCCGCACCCGCCAGAGCAGTTCGACCTGCTCGCGATCACGGGTGAAGCTGACCGCGTTCTTGTCGCCGGTCAGCGGCCGGCCGTCGAGGATCTGCGCCGCCGCGGCCTCGGGTGCGTCCAGCTCCTCCGGGGTCTCGGCGCGGAACTCGATCAGCAGGGCAGCCGAGGTCAGCGGAAGCTCCTTCCACGCCTCCGGTACCCCCGGCATGTTGTAGGCGGCGGCGATCAGGGTCGGGGCGACCATCAGCTCGGTGGCGTTCGCGCCGGCGGCGACGAGCGGACCGACCGCGTCCGCGGCGCTGTCAAGGTCATCGAAGAAGACCAGGCCCAGTGCGGTGTGCGCGCCGAGCGGCACAGTCCGGAACACCGCCTCGGCGACGAACGCCAGCGTGCCCTCCGAGCCGATCACCAGCCGGCGGAAGATCTCCAGCGGCGTGTCGGCATCCAGGAACGCGCACAGTCGGTAGCCGGTGGTGTTCTTGATCTCGAACTTGCGTGCGATCCGTGCCGACAGCTCGGGGTCGGCCTGGATCTCGTCGCGAATCTCGGCCAGTCCGGCGGCGAGCTCGGGGGCGTCGGCCGCGAACCGCGCCTCAGCATCGGGCGCCGCGGTGTCGATCTCGGCCCCCGAGGCGAGCACCAGCGTCATCGCTGACACGGTCGAGTAGGAGTCCGCGGTCACCCCGCAGCGCATGCCGCCGGAGTTGTTGGCCACCACCCCACCCACGCAGGCGATGTTCGTCGACGCCGGATCGGGCCCGAGGCGCCGGCCGTGGCGGGCGAGGTGGCGATTGACCAGCCCGAGCGTGGCCCCCGGCTGCACGTGCGCGGTCGCGCCGCCGTCCTGGACGCGGACCCGCTGCCAGTGATGGCGGACATCGGCGAGGATCACCTCGGTCTGGGTCTGGCCGTTGAGGCTGGTCCCCCCCGCACGGAAAACCACCGAGCTGCCCAGCCCCGCGGCGGCACGCAGCAGCGCCGTCACATCGGCCGTGTCCCGCGGCCGGACCACCGCCTGGGGGATCAGCCGGTAGGGGCTAGCGTCCGAGGCGTCGCGGACCAGGTCGGTCGCGCGGCCGAGCAGCTGCTCGGCGCCGAGCGCCGACTCCAGCGCGTGGCGCAGCGGCGCCGGGGTCCCGCTCGCAACCCAATCGGGGGCGCGGTCCTGGGTCGTGGCGAGCTCGGGGGCGGGGACGGTGGTCATCATCGCGCTCGGGCCACGACCGGCGCCGAGACGGGGCGGGCGGACCATCAGTCCAGCCACATCCCGGTCGCGACGCGGGCCTGGATCAGCCGGGGGCCGTCCTGGGCGGAGATGTCCTCGCGCAGCGCCGCGACCAGCTCTTCCTGACCAGTCACCTCGCGGGCGGGCATCCCGTAGGCGCTCGCGATCGCCGCGACGTCGAGCCCGGGCAGATCCAGCCCCGGAGCGCCTGCGACCTGCTCGAGCGTCGCGAACCACTTGAGGATCATGTACTCCTCGTTGCGTAGGACCAGGAAGGTGACCGGGATCTTGTAGGCGACCGCCGTCCACAGCGCGGTGATCCCGTACTGCGCCGAGCCCTCGCCGAGCACGCACACCACCGGACGATCCCGGCTGGCGAGCTGAACGCCCACGCCGGCCGAGATCCCGTAGCCCAGTCCCCCGCTGGCGCAGAAGTAATAGCTGCCCGGGCGCGAGATCCGCAGGCGGTTGCGAAACGCCAATGTCGCCGAGGGCGCCTCGAGCACCGCGATGCCGTCCTCGGGCCAGGCCGCCGCCAGCGCGGCCATCGCCTGCGATCCGCTCATCGGGTCCGTATCGGCCGGCTCACCCGGCGCCGGACGCGGCTCGGGGACCGGGCGATCGGACTCGGGGACGAGCTCGGCCAGCCGCTCCAGCGCCAGCGCGACGTCGCCGACGATCGCCTCGCCCATCGGCGCCCGCGCCGCCTCGCCGGGGTCACTGGTGATCGCGACCAGCTCTGAGCCCTCGGCCAGCAGCGGGCCCGGGATGTAGGGGTAGTAGGGGAACACGGTGCTTCCCACCACGAGGATCAGGTCGTGGCCCTTGAGCGTCTCGCCAACCGGTCCGATCGCCGGGGGCAGCGCCCCCGCGAACTGGGGGTGGCTCTCAGGGAACCCGATCCGCGAGCCGCCGGTGGCCGGCGTGGCCCACACGGGCAGGCGCTGCTTCTCGGCCAGCGTGACTGCGGCGTCCCAGCCACCCGAGGCATCGACGTCGGGGCCGATTACCAGCACCGGGGTGCGTGCGGCGGACAGCCGGCCGGCGAGCGTGCTCAGCGCCTGCGGGTCGGGCCCGCTCCGTCCGGTGACCCGCCGGGCCAGCGCGTTGGCGGTACGGTCGGCGTCGACCTCCTCGGTCCAGTCGCCCATCGGGATCGAGACGAAGGCCGGCCCGCGCGGCGGCAGCGTCGCGTGGTGGATCGCCCGCGCCAGCGCGGCCGGGACGTCCTGCGCACGCGGCGGCTCATGGCTCCACTTGACGTAGGGCTGGGGGCCGACGGTGGCGTCGCGGTTTGTGAGGTTGGCCTCCATCGTGATCTGCGCCCGGACCTGCTGACCGGCGGTGATCAGCAGCGGCGACTTGTTGGCCTGCGCGTTGAAGATGCCGCCGACCGCGTTGCCGACGCCGGGGGCGGTGTGCAGGTTGACGTGGGTCGGGCGCCCGGTGGCTTGGGCAAAGCCGTCGGCCATGCCCATCACCACCAGCTCCTGCAGCCCCAGAACGTAGGTGAAGTCCTCAGGGAAGTCAGCCAGCATCGGCAGCTCGGTCGAGCCCGGGTTGCCGAAGATCGTTGTCATCCCGTGGGCGCGGAACAGGCCAAATGTCGCTTCGCGAACAGTGGTCATGGGGGGTCCCTCCTGGGGTCGGTCACCGGCTCGGCCGCGGCACGCTGGCGTGGCCAGGCGGTCGGGGCCAACCCTATTGACTGAGCTGACGGGCCGGGGCCCGAGCGCACCGCGGCACCGGCGGCTACGGCCTGGCGAGCACCTCACCGGCGGCGCGCTTGCCGGACTGGATCGCGCCGTCCATGTAGCCGCACCAGACGGTCGCGGTCTCGGTGCCCGCCCAGTGGACACGCCCGACCGGGACGCGCAGCGCCGAGCCGTACTCGGTCAGCACGCCGGGCGGGGTGACCCCGACCGGGCAGCCGCCGGTGTAGACCTCCTTGGCCCACACCTCGTCGAAGTACATCCTCGGCCCACGGGCCTGCTCGCCAAAGTAGTTGGCGTAGGACTGCAGCGACGCCTTGGCCCGGTCGGCATCGGAGGCGTCGTCCAGGGCGCGGGCGTCGTCACCGTCGATGAAGCCGAGCAGGACGCCGGGGGTGCCGCTGGCCGGCGAGGCGTCGAACATCACCTTGACCGGCCCCTCATCACTCGTGACCTGGCCGCTGAGGCCCCGGGCGCGCCAGAACGGGGTGTCGGAGACGGCGATCGTCTTGATCAGCGAGCCGATCGGCACCCGCTGGGTGAGCTGCTCACGCACCGCGGGCATGCCGGGCTCGTAGAAGATCCGCCCGGCCAGGTGGGGCGGGATCGCGACAATCGTCCGGCGCGCGGTGACCGACGGTGATCGGTGTAAACGGTAACCGCCGTGGCGTGCTGCGCGACCCGGCGGACCGGCTGGTTGAGCAGCACCTGCCCGCGGCCGAGCTGCGTCGCGGCGGTTACCGCCAGGCCCTGGGTACCTCCGGAGACGCGAAAGTCCTGCGCGCCGCCGGTGGGTGCCGGCGTTGGCGATCAGTACTTCGGTGTTGCCCGCCGAGTGGACGTAGAACAGGGGTCGCGGGGTCAATGGTGGCGGCAAGCACCTCGGCGGCGCGCAGGTCGAGAACAACGCTCCGGGCCGCCCGCGGCCACCTCCTATCCTTTCTGAAGCATGGGAATATTTTGGCGTCTACTGGGCTTCCTGCGTCCGTATCGAAAGGGCGTCATCTGGTCGTTCGTACTCGCCTTCGGGGCGCTCGGCGGCACGGTCCTGATCCCGTACCTGACCGGCCTGGCCATCAACGCGGTGCGCGCGCACAACCACCACAAGCTCGTGGTGCTGGCCATCGCGATCACCGCCGCCGGCCTGGTCCGGCTCGTGCTCAGCGTGCTGCGCCGGCTCGTCGCCGGGCAGGTGTCACTCGGCGTCGAGCTCGACCTGCGCAACCGGATCTACGGTCAGTTGCAGCGCCTGGAGCTCTCCTTCTTCGATCGCCAGCAGACCGGCCAGCTGATGTCCCGCGCGACCGTCGACCTGCAGTCGGTGCGCTTCTTTCTCGGCTACGGCCTGATCTTCATCGCCCAGTCGCTGGTCACGATTCTCCTCGCTGCGATCGCGATGTTCATCCTGCAGCCGACGCTGGCCGCGATCTCGCTGGCGCCGGTGCCCTTTGTGGTGCTGATCGCCCACCGCTACGGCCGCATCTCGCGCCCGGCCGTGCAGGAGGCCCAGCAGCGGATCGCCGAGCTGACCGCCGATGCCGAGGAGAACGTGTCCGGCGTGCGGGTGGTTAAGGCGTTCGCACAGGAGGCGCGCCAGCTTGAGCGCTTCGAGCTCACGACCGGCCGGGTCTTCGCCCAGCAGGTGCGCGCGACCCGGATCCAGGCGCTGTACACGCCGCTGATCAGCTTCCTGCCCAACCTGGGTCTCGCCGCGATCCTGCTTGTCGGCGGCCGCGAGGTGATCAACGGCACGCTCAGCGTCGGCTCGTTCACCGCGTTCTACGCCTACCTGCTGATGCTGATCTTGCCGATGCGGACGCTCGGCTACATGCTCGGCTCCGCGCAGCGCTCGACTGCGTCCGGCGCGCGGATCTTTCAGATCCTCGATCGCGAGCCCGAGATCGTCTCGCCACCGGACGCCCCCGCACTCCCGGCGGGAGACGGTCACGTCGTCCTGCGCAACACTGGCCTGACCTTCGCGGGAGCGAACCGGCCGGCGCTCTCGGACATCTCGCTTGAGATCCCGGCCGGCCAGACGGTCGCGCTCGTCGGCGCGATGGGCTCGGGCAAGTCCGCGCTCGTGCAGCTGCTGCCCCGTCTGTACGACGTCAGCGCCGGATCGGTGGAGATCGACGGCGCCGACGTGCGCTCGGTGCAGCTGGCCAGCCTGCGCTCAGCGATCGCGATCGTGAACGACGACCCGTTCCTGTTCTCGGCCAGCGTGCACGAGAACATCGCCTACGCACATCCCGACGCCCCCCGCGAGGCGGTCGTGCGCGCCGCCCGGGCCGCGCAGGCCGAGGACTTCATCCAGCGCCTGCCCAAGGGCTATGACACCCGGATCGGGGAGCGTGGGCTGACCCTGTCCGGCGGCCAGCGGCAGCGGATCGCGATCGCCCGGGCGATCCTTGCCGATCCGCGGATCCTGATCCTCGATGACGCCACCTCGTCGGTCGACGCCTCGACCGAGCAGGAAATCAAGACGGCGCTGGGCGAGGCGCTCGCCGACCGCACCACCTTCGTGATCGCCCACCGCCTGTCGACGATCGCGCTGGCGCAGCGGATCATCGTGCTGCAGGACGGGCGGATCGCCGCTGACGGCACCCACGCCGAGCTGTTGGAGAGCTCGCCGCTGTATCGCGAGATCGTCGAGAAGGGCATGCCCGACCAGGTGTTCCTCAACCGCAAGCCGCTCGACACCGAGCGTGAGCCGCTGCGAGCGGGGCTATGAGTACATCGGCCCGGGGCATCGAGCTGCGCCGCCGGCTGCGTGAGACCGGGGGGCGCGGACGCAAGCTGCGCGGTCTCGCCGAGCTGCTGGCGCCCTACAAGCTGCGCGTGTCGGCCATGTTCACCGCGCTCGTGCTGGCCACGGTCGCGACGCTGGCGCCCGCCCCGCTGGCCAAGATCGCCATCGACGACGGGATCCGCCACCACGACGTCGGCACCCTGGACCTGGTCGTGGTCGCCTTCTTGGCCTCGGCGATCATCTACGGGCTGGCCACCTGGGCGCAGACCTATCTGGTTGGCTGGGTCGGCCAGCGGGCGCTGCAGGATCTGCGGATCAAGCTCTTCACCCACCTGCAGCGGCTGTCGATCGGCTTCTACTCGCGTAACCGCGCCGGGGTGATCATCTCGCGGATGACCAACGACGTCGAAGCGCTCGATCAGCTCGTCGAGGACGGGCTGGCGACGCTGATCCAGTCCAGCCTGACCCTGATCGGGGTCGTGGTGATCCTGCTCGTGCTCGACTTCCATCTCGCGCTCTTGACCTTCCTCGTGCTGCCCCTGCTGGGTATCGGCGGCCTGCTGTTCCGGATCGCCTCCGCCGACGCCTACCGGCTGACGCGGGAGCAGATCGCGTCGATCACCGGCTACCTGCAGGAGACGCTGTCAGGAATCCGGGTCGTGCGCGCCTTCGGCCAGGAGCGCCAGCACCTGCGGCGCTTCCGCGAGCTCAACGACGAGAACCTCGAGGCCAACATGACCACCGTGCGGCTCAACGCCGCCTACTTCCCCGCCGTCGAGCTGCTGTCCGCGCTGGTCACGGTCGAGATCCTGGTCATCGGCGGGATTGAGGCGATCAACGGTCACACCTCGACCGGCGTCGTGTTCGCGTTCGTCGCTGCGCTGAACAACTTCTTCGATCCCATCCAGCAGCTCTCCCAGCTCTACACGACCTATCAGTCGGGGATGGCGGCGCTGGACAAGATCTTTGCCCTGCTCGGCGAGGAGCCCGAGATCGCCGACGCCCCGGATGCGATCGAGCTGCCGCCCGTGCGCGGGGAACTGCGCTTTGACGGCGTCTCGTTTCGCTACGGCCCCGATCAGGACTCGCCGTGGGCGCTGCGCGACATCGACCTCGTGGTGGCGCCCGGGGAGACGCTGGCACTGGTCGGGGAGACGGGAGCCGGCAAGTCGACCTTCGCCAAGCTGGTGGCACGCTTCTATGACCCGACCGAGGGCGCGATCTCGATCGACGGGCACGACCTGCGCTTGGTGACCTCGGGCTCGCTGCGCTCGCAGATGGGCATGGTGCCCCAGGAGGGCTTTCTGTTCAGCGGCACGGTGCGCGAGAACATCGCCTTCGGGCGCCCCGGCGCGACCGACGAGCAGGTCCGCGACGGCGCCCGCGCGGTCGGCGCTCACGCGTTCATCACCGCGCTGGAGGATGGCTATGACACCCAGGTTGGCGAGCGCGGCGTGCAGCTGTCCGCCGGCCAGCGGCAACTGGTGGCCTTCGCCCGGGCGCTGGTCGCCAATCCGCGGATCCTCGTGCTCGACGAGGCGACCTCCAACGTGGACGTGCACACCGAGAGCCTGATCGAGGACGGGCTGCGCCGGCTGGTCGCCGGGCGCACCTCGATCGTGATCGCCCACCGACTGTCGACGATCCGCCACGCCTCGCGAATCCTGGTCATGGAGTACGGGCAGATCGTCGAGTCCGGCAACCATGACGAGCTGCTCGCCGCCCAGGGTCGCTACTGGCGGCTATATCGCGACTGGGCCGAGCAGGCCGCGGCGTGAGCAACGCGATCACGGTCACCAGCCTGGCCGTGACCCCGGTCAAGGCGCTGCGGCTGCAGGCCGTGGACGCGATCGAGCTGGTCGGAGAGGGCGCGCGCGAGAACCGGCGCTTCTGCGTGATCGACGAGAAGGGCCGGATGCTCAACGGCAAGATGCTCGGAGGCCTGCAGACGGTGGTGGGATGGTTTGATCCCGTGGCCGGCGAGCTGGGTCTGCGCTTTCCGGACGGCTCGTCGCTGCTGGCTCCGGTGGCCCACGGCGAGCCGCTGGAGATCCGCTTCTTCTCGCATGCCTGCGGGGCACGCTTATTGCAGGGTCCGTGGGCGGCCGCGTTGTCTGACCACCTCGGCCGTGTCGTCCGGCTGGTCGAGCCCGAGCGGGGTGTCGACCGCGGACGCGAGGGCGGTGTGTCGGTGATCTCGCAGGCGTCGCTGGCCCGGCTGGCACAGGAGGCCGGTGAGTCGTCAGTTGACGCGCGGCGGTTTCGGATGCTGATCGAGATCGATGGCGTCGCGGCCCACGCCGAGGACGGCTGGGTCGGGCGGCGGGTCCGGGTCGGAGCGGCCGAGGTGGCGTTTCACGGCCACGTCGGGCGCTGCCTGACCACCAGCCGCGACCCCGACAGCGGGGAGGTGACGCTGCCCACCCTGGACGTGCTCGGCGCCTACCGGCAAGACCTCGACAGCACCGAGCCGCTGCCGTTCGGGATCTACGGCGCGGTCGTGACACCCGGAACGGTCCGGCTCGGCGATGCGCTCGTGCCCGTCGACGGGTAGCGTCCCGGGCATGAGCACCTCATCGGGTCAGCCGGCGGCGCAGGCCAGCGCCGCGGACCGGGTCCGGATCGAGATCGCCGACCACGTGGCGGTCGTCACCTTCACACGTCCGGACAAGCACAACGCGCTGGACCTCCCGATGTTTGACGGCATCATCGGTGCCGCGGAGCGCCTGCGCACCGAGAGCGGCGTGCGAGCGGTCGTTCTGCACGGCGACGGGCCGAGCTTCTGCTCGGGCCTGGACATCGCCAGCATCATGGCCTCCCAAGGCAACGGCGCCGACGCGCTCCTGAATCGGCTGCACGGCGAGTCGCCCAACTGGTTTCAACGCGCCGCCTACGACTGGCTACGCGTCCCCGTCCCGGTGATCGCGGCGCTGCACGGCAACGTGCTCGGCGGCGGCCTGCAGATCGCCCTCGGCGCCGACCTGCGGATCGCCACCCCCGACGCGCGCCTGTCGGTGATGGAGGTAAAATGGGGCCTGGTCCCCGACATGGCGATCACCCGCACCCTCCCCCGTCTTGTGCGCCTCGATCTCGCCCGGGAGCTCACCTACACCGGCCGGATCGTCTCGGGCACGGAGGCTGCCGAGCTCGGGCTGGTCACCCGGGTCGCCGAGGACCCCGTCGCGGCCGCCCGCGAACTGGCGGCCGAGATCGCCGGGCGCTCCCCGGATGCTGTCCGGGCCGCCAAGCGTCTGTACGACGAGATGTGGACCTCACCCGCCGCCGACAGCCTCGCGCTCGAGGCCGAGCTCCAGCTCGGCCTGCTCGGCTCGCCGAACCAGCTCGCGGCCGTCGCCGCCGGGTTCACCAAGCAGCCGGCTGAGTTCATCGATCCCTGAGCGCCCCACGCTCGAACGTGCGTTCGTACCGTCGCCGGGACGCTATCTGGTTGCCGAGGCTATCCTGTGGTGGCCATTGCCGGGTCGTCTAATGGCAAGACGCCAGCCTCTGGAGCTGGTTATCAAGGTTCGAGTCCTTGCCCGGCAGCTGCCCGCCCCTGGGCGCCTCCCCTAGCACGAGAACGCGTCGAGATCGTTCGATAGGTCAGCCAGCTGCGCTGACCGGGCGCCGACCCTTTCGCCGGAGGCGATCAGCCGCCGGGCGAGTTGCAGGTCCTCCGAGCGCCCGACGGTCAGGGCACCGGCCATGCGGCCCTCATCGAGGTAGAAGACGGTGAAAGCGCCCGCGTCCATCGAGCCGCGGATCACCTCCTGATCCCACTCATGAGCCGGACCGACGTACTCGATCCCCGCCCAATCACTGAGGTCAGAGAAGAAGTAGGGCACCACGTCGTAGTCAGCCGCGGCTCCGAGCATGTTCTGGGCCACGGTCTTGCCCTGATTAAAGGCCACGTCCCAGTGCTCGACGCGGATTCGGCGCCCGGCGTGGATGACGCTCTCGTACTCCGCGACGTCACCCGCCGCGAACACCCCTGGTGTCCCGGTCTGCAGCTGGGCGTCGACGCGGATGCCCCCGCTCTCGCCGAGCTCGAGTCCGGCACCGCGGGCGAGCATGACGTCGGCGCCGACCCCGACGCCGATGATCACCGCATCGGCATCGATCTCGCGCCCGGACTTGGTGATCACCGTGGTCACCCGGCCGTCAGCGCCTGCGAACGAGTCAAGCTCGTCGTCGCCGAAGATCTTGATCCCGTGGGACCTGAGCAGCTCATGGAAGAAGCCGGCCGCCTCGGTGCCGAACTGGCGGCTGAGCACGACGGACTCCATCATCACCAGCGTGCATTGGCTGCCCATCTCGGTCAGCGACGCGGCCACCTCGCTGGCGATGTAGCTGCCGCCGATCAGGACGACCCGCTTGCCGGCCGCGTCCTCGCGGATCGCGTCGCTGTTGCCGAACGTCCGCAGATAGTGGATGCCCTCCAGCTCGGCCCCCGGGACGTTCAGGCGCCGGACGTTGGCCCCGGTGGCCAGCAGCGCCTGACCGAAGCCGACCTCCTGCTTGTTGGACAACTTGACCGTCCGCGCCACGAGATCGAGCTGCATCGCCGACGTCCGGGTCAGGGCCTCGACCTGCTGATCGGCGTACCAGTCCGCGTCATGGACGAGGGCGCCGGCGCGGTGCTCTGAGCCCCGCAGATACCCCTTGGACAGGGGCGGGCGGTCATAGGGCAGGTCGGGCTCGCGGCCGACGAGCAGAATCGAGCCCTCGGCGCCCTGGCGCCGCAGCCAGCGGGCACAGTTGGCCGAGGCCAGGCCGCCGCCGATGAGCAGGAAGTCGGCGGTGCGATCGGCCATTGCGGCGGCCTACGCCGACGCGGCCGGATCAGACCCGTTGGGCGCGAAACGCGGGGTGATCTCGCCTTCGAGGCCGGGATCGAGGATCAGCAGAACCTGATCGCCGGCGTTGATGATCGAATCGGCCTTGGGCACGAAGCCGGCGCCGCCGCGCAGGACCGAGATGATCAGCGATCCATCCGGAAGGGTGACGTCCTGCACCTTGCAGCCCGCCGCCGGGGAGCCCGCCCCGACCTCCAGCTCGATGATCTCGAGATGCTCCTCCTCGAGCGCGAGCAGCTGAACGAGCCCGTACTCGGGGACCTCGTGCTCGATCAGCCGCAGGATCAGGTCCGTGGCCGACACCGCGGGCTGCACGCCGAGCAGCTTGAAGTGGGCGAGATTGCGAGGGTTGTTGACCCGGGCGACGATCCGCTCGCAGCCGTACTTCTCCTTGGCGACCTGACAGATGAGGATGTTGTCCTCGTCGTCGCCGGTCACCGCGATCACGAGGTCGGCCCGCTGGATGCCGGCCCGCTCGAGAATCCACAGCTCTGTCGCGTCGCCGTACTGGACGGAGTGCTCAAGCTCCTCGACGACGGTTCGGTAGCGGCGGTGCTCAGACTCGATCAGGGTGACCTCACGGTCCTTGGCGATGAGCTCGCGGGCGAGGTTCCACCCCACCTTGCCGGCTCCGGCGATGATCACGTACATAGTGCAGGACTCCCTTCAGCGCGTGAGCACGACTTGCTCGGCCTGATCGATGGCGTGCTGGGTGGGGCAGATGGTGATCAGCCCCTGCTCGGCATACCAGCCGGCGCGCGCCGGATCAGCCACCCGGACCACGACCCGCGGCACGTTGAAGCGGCGCTGGGCGAGCTGGGCAATGACGAGGTTGGTGTTGTCGCCGCGCGTGGCGGCCATGAATACGTCGGCCTTCTCGATGCCGGCGGCGACCAGGCCGTCGATCTCCAGGGCCGCGCCGACGGTGAACTCGCCGCCCGCGTCCTCCCAGCTGGTGGATTGGTCCTTGTCCAGCCGCTCGTGCGACAGCGGGTCGCTGTCCAGCACGGAAACCTGGTGTCCGGCCTCGAGCGCACGTTTGGCCACCGCCGAGCCGACCCGCCCAGCACCCACGATCAGGATGTACATGAACCGAACTCTAGGTCCTTGCGCCGGTCAATGCGCTCCCCTCGCCCGGCGTGGTGGCGGGCGGACCGGCTGCGCGGTCGGCGGCAGGTGGCGGAGTCAGCGCGGCGGCGACGATTACGCAGCCGAAGGCCAGCAACCGCACGGCCACCCCCAGGTCACTGGCGGGCAGCGGCTCGGCGAACACGATCGGCCCGGCGGCGATCGTCGTCAGGTTGGCGGCCGCCGAGGTGAGGGCGATCATCGGCACCGCATCGCCCAACTGCAGGCTGCGAGCCGAGATCAGCAGCCCAACGAGCGAGGCGATAAGGATCACGAAGGCAAGCGGATGGATGACCACGCCAATTCCGAGCTGCCCGAGATGAGAGCTGAGCGCCTTGATCGACGTGTCCGACGCCGCCCACAGCAGACCGGCCGACACGGCCAGGGCAGCCCCGCCGGGCGCCGGCGTGGTGATGACCGACACCGCCGGAGAGCGGCGCGAACGTGGCCGTCGGCGACTGAGCAGGAAACGTGGATTGAGGGTCAGGAGGCAGCCGCCGCCGGCCACGACGATCAGAAACACGGCCAGCGCGCCCGGCGGATAGCGCGAGTGGGCGCTGTTGCCGTCCCCGCTCAGGGTGGCGGCCAGGAAGGCCAGCCCGGCCGCGGTCAGCCCGACGCCGATCCATTCCCGGCGCGTGACCTCGATGCCGAACAGCCGGTCGGCGACCACGGTGAGCAGCACGAGGCCGCCCGCGATGACCGACTGCACGAGCGAGATCGGCGCCAGCGCGAGTGCACCCACGTGCACCCCCCATGAGCAGAAGGCGATCACGATCCCAAGGGCGTACAGCGGCGAGCGAAACAACTCTGCGGTGCTGCGCAGCGGATGCGACAGCTCCACCGCCGGCGCCGCGCGGGCGCCCCGGAACTTGTAGAGAAAGCCAGCCACCGACCCGAGCGCGGTCAGCACCGACAAGAACAGCCCGACCTCGACCGACAGTGGCATGGCGAGCCAGCGTAGCGGCGGCTCAGGCAGCCAGGCGGCTCGGTGACCTCAGGGCGCGCCGCCCGGCCGCTGCGGCCCGGCGGGCGGGTCTCAGGCTCCGTTCGGGTCAGCGGCCCTGGGATCGTTGGCGCCCAGATAGACGCGTGCGACGGCGATTCCGAGCGTCCGGGCCCGCCGCGCCGCAAGCCCGCCCCGGCCCAGGAACACCGAGATCAGGCGCCGGCCCTCGGTGGTCATCACCTTGCTCTCAGTGGGAAACCAGTACGCATCGATCCCGAGGTGACCGATCGGCGTGGGAACGCCTCGAGCCGAGAGGTCCCGAACTGCTGGGCGTCCTCGATCTGCGTCCGCTCCAGCCGCTGATAGGGCTGCGCAAAACCGTCCACCAGGACGGTGACCTGGACCCGGTGTGCCCCCTGGAACACGCACTGCGGAGTCGCCTGCCCCGAGTCCCCCCGCCGCTCGCTGACCGGCGTCCCGAGCGCGCGCCCGACCACCGCACGAGCGGCCGGCGCACAGACAGGAGGCAACACGACGGCAGCGGACGTCGTCCCGGTGGATGAGGTCGCCAACGAAGCCGACGAGGACGACGACCGCCCCGCGCTCCCCTCGCACCCGCCAACCGCCAGCACCAGGAGCACCGCGATCACCGGCCCCACCGTCGTACACCGGGACGCGGGGGTGCCCGCACCGTCCGGGCCAGTCGACAAACCCCGACCAGACGCGTCGCACGACGCCCACCCTACCCTGGCCCGGGCGGAACGAGCACCCCCGCCCTCCCGCCGCACAACATCAAACCCCTCAGGTGATCAGCGGGATGATGAGCAGCGCAACGATGTTGGCCACCTTGATCATCGGGTTGATCGCTGGTCCGGCGGTGTCCTTGAAGGGGTCGCCGACGGTGTCGCCGGTGACCGCGGCGGCATGGGCCTCTGAGCCCTTGCCTCCGAACGCGCCGTCCTCGATCAGCTTCTTGGCGTTGTCCCAGGCGCCACCGCCGGCGGTCATCGAGATCGCCACGAACACACCGACGACGATCACGCCGATGAGCAGGCCGCCAAGCGCCTGGATGCTGATCACCCCGACGATCACGGTGAACACGATCGGGATCAGCGCGGGAACGATCATCTCGCGCTGGGCGGACTTGGTGACGATGTCCACGCAGGTCCCGTACTCGGGCAGCTCGGTGCCCAACATGATCCCGGGCTTCTCCCGGAACTGGCGGCGCACCTCTTCGACGACGGCGCCGCCGGCCCGGCCGACGGCCTCCATCGACAGCGCGGCGAACAGGTAGACCATCATGCCGCCGACCAGCAGCCCGATCAGCACCGGCGGGTTGCCGATCTCGAACGTCGCGTTCTGGTGGCTCTGGGCGAGCTCGGTCGTGAACGCGTTAAACAACACCAGGGCCGCCAGGGCCGCCGAGCCGATCGCGTAGCCCTTGGTGACCGCCTTGGTCGTGTTGCCGACCGCGTCGAGTCTGTCGGTGACGTTGCGGACGTCGTCGGGCAGCTCGGCCATCTCGGCAATCCCGCCGGCGTTGTCGGTGATCGGGCCGAAGGCGTCGAGGGCGACGATCAGACCGCACAGCGAGAGCTGGGCCATGACGGCGACACCGATGCCATAGATGCCGTGGCCGAGCTTCCAGGCGCCGAAGATCCCGAGCGCGATCACGATCACCGGCGCGGCCGT
>JALYZB010000489.1 GCA_030945945.1 Actinomycetota bacterium
CGACTGCGGGATGCTGACCTTCCGCGACGACGATTTCCGTGACGCGATCGAGAAGGACACGGGCATCCGGCCGCCCTGGGCCCCGGAGGCATTCGCCGATCTCGAGGGCGACGTCCGTCAGTCGATCGCGCGGATCCACGCCTCGCCGTTCATCCCCAACAAGGCGTCGGTGCGGGGGTTCGTCTACGAGGTCGAGACCGGGAAGCTGCGCGAGGTCTCCTGACCCGGCCCTGACCCAGCTCGCGTCCGCGGGTCCACTACGGTTTCCAGTGTGACCCGCGCACCCGGCCGGCGCCCATGAGCCAGCACGACGTGATCGTGATCGGGGCCGGCCCGGCCGGCGAGGTCTGCGCCGACCGGCTTGCCTCCGAGGGTCTCGACGTCGCGCTCGTCGAACGCGAGCTGGTCGGGGGCGAGTGCGCCTTCTGGGCCTGTATGCCGGCCAAGGCGCTGCTGCGCCCGGGGGCCCTGCTGGCCGAGCTCGGCCGGGTCCCTGGACTCCCCGGCACCGGCGACGAGGGGCTGGACGCGGCGGCCGTGCTCACCCGCCGCGACGAGGTCATCCACGATCTCGACGACAGCGCTCAGATCCCCTGGGTGACGCAGCGGGGGATCACCCTGATCCGGGGTGAGGCGCGGCTGGACGGTGAGCGCCGGGTGCGCGTCGGCGATGACCTGCTGCAGGCCCGTCGCGCGGTGGTGATCGCGGTCGGCAGCGGTGCGGTGATCCCGCCGGTCCCGGGGTTGGCCGAGATCTCGCCGTGGACCAACCGGGGGGCGGCGACCGCAAAGGCGGTGCCCCGGCGCCTGACCGTGCTCGGCGGTGGCGCCGTGGGGTGCGAGCTATCCCAGGCCTGGTCCTCGCTCGGTGCGGCGGTCACCCTGATCGAGGCGATGGGGCAACTGCTCACCGGAGAGGAGCCGTTTGCCTCAGACCAGCTCCGCGAGTCGCTGCGCGGGCAGGGCGTCGATGTCCGGCTCGGGGCCACAGCGACCGCAGCGGCCCGGGACGGCGAGGAGTTCGTCCTCACCCTCGACGGGGGCGAGATGATCCGCAGCGATGAGCTCCTCGTCGCCGTCGGGCGCTGCCCGCACACCGGTCAGCTCGGGCTCGACAGCGTGGGCCTGGAGCCGGGCGCGACGGTGGGTGTCGATGACCAGATGCGTGTGCCGGGCCACGACTGGCTGTTCGCGGTCGGTGACGTCAACGGCCGGGCCCTGCTCACCCACGCCGGCAAATACCAGGCGCGGGTCGCCTGCGCCGCGATCATGAACCGTCCGGCTCGGGCGCAGTGGGACGGGGCACTCTCGCCCCGCGTGGTGTTCACCGAGCCGCAGATCGCCGCGGTCGGCCAGACGCTCGAGGCGGCGCTGGCGGCGGGCATCCCGGCCCGCGCCGTCGACGCCGATCCCGAGCGCACAGCGGGCGGCAGCTTCGTCGGCAAGGGGGCCACCGCGGGCGTGCGATTGGTCATCGACGAACAGCGCCAGGTGATCGTCGGCGCCACCTTCACCGGCCCCGACGTGGCCGAATGGCTGCACGGCGTGTCGATCGCGATCGTCGGCGAGGTCGCCCTGGAGCGCCTGATCCATGTCATCCCCGCCTTTCCCACCCGCAGCGAGATCTGGCTGCGGCTGCTCGCCGACTGGGACTTCTGAAACGCCCCCGAGCCGCCCCGGGGGCGGCGCTCAGGCGGGGATCTCGAGCATGAACTCGGTCACGCCCGAGCCCGAGCGCACCGTCAGCGCGCCGGCCATCCGCTCGGCCAGCTCGGAGGCGATGGCCAGTCCCAGCCCTGATCCCTGGGCGTCGTCGGCGGTGTAGAAGGGCTCGAAGATCCGCGCAGCGGTCTGGGCGTCGATCCCAGCGCCGTCGTCGCGGACGGCGAGCCGGATCCGCCCGTTGTCCCGCCCGGCGGTGACCACAATCTGGGTGCCGGGCGCCGTATGGGTCAGCGCATTGTCGATCAGGATCCGCACGATCTGAGCCACCCGCACCGGATCGCACTGGGCCTCGATCCGCCGGGCGGGGAGCCGCAGCTCCAGCCGCGCGTCGTGCTGCTGCAGCGTCGGCTCGAACTCTCCGGAGACCGAGCGCGTCAGCTCCCCGAGGTCGACCTCCTCGGGTCGCAGCTCCAGCGAGCCGGACTCCAGCCGGGAGAGGTCAAGCAGGTTGACCGACAGCTTGCCCAGCCGCTGGACCTGATCGCGGACCTGATCCAGAAAGCGCCGACGCGTCTCGGCATCGAGGTCGTCGTCCTCGAGCAGCTCGACGAAACCGCCGAGCGAGAAGACCGGGGTGCGTAGCTCGTGTGAGGCGGTCGCGATGAACTTCTTACGGGTCAGCTCGAGCTGCTCGAGCTGGGATTGCATGTCGTTGAACGCGACGGCGAGCGCACCGAGCTCATCGGAGGAGTCCACCGGGATCGGCGGTCCGAATTCGCCGGCTGCCACCTGCTTGGCGGCCAGCTCGAGCCGCTTGACGCGCTGAGCGAGGGCGCGCGCGACCAGATAGCTGGCGATCAGCGCCAGCATGAGGGCGATCACGCCGGCCACGAGGATCTCGTGACGCACGGTGGTCACCGTGTGGACGATGTCGCCGACGGGCGAGGAGTAGACGACGACCGCCGCCACCCGGCCGGCGAAGACGATCGGCACGGCGGCCTCGGCCGTGATGCCCTCGCCGATCGTCTCGGTGCCGGTGACCAGCCGGCGAGACGCGATCGCCCGGTCGGCGACCGGGAAATGCAGAGCCCCGCTGGCGGCCGGGTTGCTGGAGTCGGCCTCGGTGGACAACTGCAGGGCGCCCTGCGCGCGGTTGACCGAAAGCAG
>JALYZB010000491.1 GCA_030945945.1 Actinomycetota bacterium
GCGTGCCTCGCGGCCTTGTCGTCGCTCCTGGTCGTCGCCGCCCTGCCAAGCACGGCGTCGGCGCAGGACAATCCGCAGCCGCAAGGCCCCGGCCACTACAGCGTCCCGTTGACTCCCGAGGAGGTCACCGGCGGCGGCGATCACGGCGGGAGCGGCTCAGCCCGAGTCGACTTCGACATTGCCAAGCAGACAGTCTGCTACGCCCTGTCGTGGAAGGACCTCCACGGCACTGTCACCATGGCTCATATTCACCTCGCCCCGCGAGGCAAGGACGGTCCACATCCGATTGATTTCTTCACTGACCAGCACTTCCCCGGGGCGGGGAGTACGGCCTCAGGCTGCTCATCGAGCACCCGAGACAAGATGCAGGCGGTCATCGACCATCCAGCCGACTACTACGCCATCATCCACACGACCGAGTTCCCGGATGGAGCGATCCGCGGCCAGCTCGGCTAGCGCGGCGGCCGGTCGCTCGCGCTGGGATACTCGAGCCAGCGGAGAGACAGAGCACAACGCCGCGGGTGGGAGGTCTGAACATGGGTCCAGGGATGCCATACGTCCTACCCAAGGACATTCTGCACAGGGCCCTGGGCAAGGCCATCGCTATGGCGCAGTCGCCGGTCGCCGGCTATGTGGCGCGGCTGCGTCGAGCGCGACCCCTGGCGACCCCGGCCGAGATCATCGCTGTCCTAGAAAAGCAGTACCTGGCGACGGTCACCGGTACTGGAGCCGCTGCGGGCGGCTTTGCGGTCGTCCCCGGGATCGGTACCGTCGCTGCGCTGGCCCTCACCGGCGGTGAGACGGCGTTGTTCCTCGAGACCACCGCGCTGTTCGCGTTGGCCGTCGCCGAGGTTCACGGCATCCGGATCGAGGAGGTCGAGCGACGGAGGACACTGGTGCTCGCCGTCGCTCTCGGTGATAACGGCGCCATGTTGGTGGAGAAGATGGCTGGGCGTGGTGGCCGGCAATGGGGAGCGCTGCTACCCGACGCGATCCCGATGTCCTCGATCACCGCGATCAACAAGACGCTGGGTCGCTGGTTCTTGACCAGGTACGGGCGCAGGCAGGGCGTGCTGGCACTCGGCCGGATCGCACCGTTCGGTATCGGAGTGGCGATAGGAGCCGCGGGAAACCGGGCCTTCGGCCGCGTCGTGGTCGACACCAGCAGACGTGTCTTCGGCCCCCCACCAGCGCACTTCCCGGCCGGCGACGCTGTCACGATCATCGAGGGCACTGTCGGCTGAAGGTGCTCACCGCGCTGCGACGGACCGGTTGAGATAGCAGATCCAGCGGGTCGTTTTTGTATCCACGGCGGGTGCAGCCGGCTCTTAACTCTTCGTGAGGCCCGGGTTGGCATGGCATCATGATGATGCCTGATCATGAAGGAGCCGGTCGATGTGCGGTCTAATCGGGGCGCTGCTCGCTGAGCCGAGTCTGACGGACGAGCGAATCGCAGGCGCATTGGCGACAATCGCTCATCGCGGTCCGGATCACACCGGCTGGTGGTGCTCGTCCGATCGCCGCACGGTGCTCGGCCACGTGCGGCTGAGCATCATCGGGCTGGACAATGGTGACCAGCCGTTGGTCAGCGCGGGCGGCGAGGTGCGCTGCGTGGTCAACGGCGAGCTGTACGGTTATCGGGCGATTCGCAGTGCGCTGAAAGCGGAGGGACGGCACTTCGCCAGCGACTCCGACAGCGAAATCGCGCTGCATCTGTATGAGAAGCTGGGCGGCGACTTCGTGCACCAGCTGCGTGGGGAGTTCGCGGTGGTGATCGCCGATCAGCGTCGACGCTGCCTGATCGCGGTACGGGACCGTTTCGGTATCAAGCCGCTGTTCTACACCGTCCGGGGTGGCGATGTGCTGGTCGCTTCGGAGATCAAGGCTTTGCTGGCACTCGGGGCGCCCGCGCGCTGGGACGCAGCGGCGTTCTTCGCCGAGTGTCACCACGTCCGGGCCGCGGATCGGACCCTGTTCGCCGGCATTCGTGCGGTGCCGCCCGGCTGCACGCTCATCGCCCGCGATGGCCATGTGGAGGTTCGGCCGTACTGGGACACCGCCTACCCCAGCCGCGAGTCCCTCGCCGCCGACGGACGCTCGGAGGCCGACATCGTCGCCGGGTTCCGCGAAACGCTCGACAACGCCGTTGCGGAGCGGCTCGTCGCCGACGTTGAGGTGGCCTCCTACCTCAGCGGCGGGATCGACTCGAGCGCGGTGCTGGGCCTCGCCCAGCGGAGGGCGAACCGTCCAATCCGAGCGTTCACGATCGTTTTCGGGGAAGAGCTGTACAACGAGGAGCGGTTGGCTCAGCAGACCGCCGAAT
>JALYZB010000493.1 GCA_030945945.1 Actinomycetota bacterium
CGGGGACCCGCAGATAGTCATCGACATTGAGTCGGCCCTTGGTGCTGGGAAGCCCGAGTGTGGCGATCAGCGGGCTTGCGGTGACCCCGGCGCACCAGATCAGAGTGCTGCAGTCCAGGGCGGTTCCGTCGGTGAGGGTGACCTGGGTGGCGGTTGCCTCGGTGACGCTGACGCCCATACGCACGTCGACTCTGCGTTGCTGGAGCAGCTGCATCGCCGATTGGCCCAGCCGGCTGCCGAGCTCGGGCATCACTGCCTTGGCGAGATCTACCAAAAGCCAGTGGGGGTCTTCGGAGTTCAGCGCCGGGTAGAGCGGCAGGAGATTCGCGGTGAGCCGCGCCATCTGAGCGGTCAGCTCGACGCCGGCGTATCCGGCGCCCACGACGAGAAACGTGAGCGCGGCGCGGCGACGAGCGGGGTCGGCGAGCGCGCTGGCGGATTCCAGACGGCGCAGGAGATGGTCACGCAGGTACAGCGCTTCGGTGACGGTCTTGAGCCCGATCGCGTGGTCAGCGAGACCGGGGATGTCGAGCAGCCGGGTGACGCTGCCGGGGGCCAGCAGCAGCCGGTCATAGCTCAGCACCTGGGTTTCACCTTCGATGTCGGTGTAGGCGAGCGTGTTGGCCTTGAGGTCGACGCCGGTGGCAGCTCCACGGACGATCCGAGCTCCCCGCAACGTCGAGGCGAGGGGGACCACGGCTGACCGCGGGTCCAGGGTGCCGACAGCCACATCGGGCAGCAGCGGCTGGTAGAGAAACCCGTCGGTCCCCGAAAGAACCGTCAGATCGACGCCGGCGCCAGAAAGGCGACGCGCAGCGAAAAATCCGCCGAACCCCGATCCGACGACGAGTACGCGCGGCGTCACAATCCGACGCTGCCCTGCATGATCCCGCCGTCGATCACGACGGTGGTGGCGGTCATGTATCCGGCCTTACCTGAAGCCAGAAAAACGACCACGTCGGCGATCTCGCTGGATTTGGCCATACGTCCCAGCGGGATAGCGGAATCGAGCGCCTTCAGCTTGGCGGGATCGCTCTCGGTTGAGGCGTTGATGGGAGTGCTGACCGCGCCCGGAGCGATGTTGACGATCCGGATGTCATGACCGCCGAGCTCGACTCCGGCGGTCCGGGTCAGCATCCGCATCCCGCCCTTCGAGACGCAATAGGCGGCGTTCCCAGGCATCGGCCAGTCCTCGTGCACTGAGGAGATGTTCAGAATCAAACCTCCGCCGCCCTGGGTGATGAACTGCTTGGCCGCAGCCTGGGTGCTGAAGAACGCGCTTCTGAGGTTGATCGCCATCACCTTGTCGAAGTCAGCCTCGGTCGTGTCGAGCAGCGACGTCCTTGTCTCGATTCCAGCGTTGTTGATCAGAACATCCAGCCGGCCGTAGGTATCCACCGCCGCCTGCATCATGCCTTGCAGATCCGCCGCCTGCGACACGTCGGCTTGCACACCGACGGCGTGTCCCCCCGTCGCTTCGACCTTGCTGATCAGCTCGGTGGTCTCCTCGGGATGGGCGACGTAATCGATCACGACGTTGGCGCCCTCCGCCGCTGCTGCCAGCACGATCGCCTCCCCGATGCCGCTGTTGCCGCCGGTGACCACGATCGATTTGCCTGCCAGCAACATTCTGAGCTCGCTTTAGTCGAGGTGAGATTCACGTTTGGTCCTCGACGCAAAGTATCGAGATGCGGGGGCCTGCGAGAATCGCCGGATGGCACGCATCGAGGACTACGCGGTCCTCGGCGACCTTCACACCGCCGCGCTGGTCAACACCGCCGGCTCGATTGACTGGTTGTGCTTTCCTCGCTTTGATTCGCCGGCCTGCTTCGCGGCGCTGCTCGACACCCCGGACGCCGGGCACTGGCAGATCGCCCCCGTCTCAGGGGGCACCTGCACCCGCCGCAGCTACGTTGAGAACACCCTGGTGCTGGAGTCCGAGTGGACCTCGCCCGAGGGGACCGTCCGCGTCACCGATTTCATGCCCCCGCGCGGGCACGCTCCGGATGTGGTGCGAATCGTGGAGGGGGTCTCCGGCGCCGTCCCGATGCGGTCAAGCCTGCGTCTGCGCTTTGACTACGGCCGGGTCGTGCCGTGGGTCCGCCATCACGCCGATCAGATGATCGCGATCGCGGGACCAGACTCAGTGCGCCTACGCACGCCGGTCCCGACCGAGGGCCATGACTGGGCGACCGTGTCGGAGTTCGCCGTCCGGCCTGGCGATCGCGTTCCGTTCGTCCTCACCTGGCATCCCAGCCATGAGCCCTCCCCCAAGCTCGTCGATCCCGAACAGGCGCTGAGCGACACCCTGAGCTTCTGGACTGACTGGGTGGCCGGCGGCACACCGATTCCCGGCCCCTACGCGGACGCGGTCACCCGTTCGCTGCTCACGCTCAAAGCGCTCACCTACCAGCCCACCGGAGGGATCGTTGCCGCCGTGACGACCTCGCTCCCTGAGCAGCTGGGTGGGCCGCGCAACTGGGATTACCGGTACTGCTGGTTGCGGGACTCGACCTCCACCCTGCAGGCGCTGCTCGCCGCCGGCTACCGGCAAGAAGCCAAAGCGTGGCGCGAATGGCTACTGCGCGCCGTCGCCGGCGATCCGGCGGAGCTGCAGATCATGTATGCCCTGGACGGCACCCGTCGCCTGCCCGAAAGCGAGCTGCCCTGGCTCGCGGGCTATGAGAAATCCGCACCGGTCCGGGTTGGCAACGCCGCGTCTGATCAGCTGCAACTCGACGTGTGGGGAGAGACGCTTGACGGCTTGTCGCTCGCTCGCAACGCCGGGATCAGTCCCCACGACGACGCCTGGGACGTCCAGCTCGCGCTCATGAACCACCTCGAGGGCAACTGGGATCAGCCCGACAACGGCCTGTGGGAAATGCGAGGCGCCCGCCGGCATTTCACCCACTCCAGGGTCATGGCCTGGGTCGGCACCGACCGCATGATCAAAGCGATCCGCAGTCACCGTGACCTCCCCGGTCCCGCGGATCGCTGGGAACGGCTACGCGACACGATCCACGCCGACGTCCTTGCGCACGGTTTCAACGCCGAGCACAACACGTTCACCCAGTCCTACGACTCCCCAGCGCTGGACGCCAGTCTGCTCTTGATCCCCCGCGTCGGGTTTCTGCCCCCAACCGACCCGCGCGTGCTCGGGACCATCACCGCGATCCAGCAGCAGCTCACCGAGGACGGCTTCGTCAAGCGCTACCAGACCGCCAGCTCCGATGACGGCCTCCCCGGTGGCGAAGGCCTCTTCCTGGCGTGTTCGTTCTGGTTGGTCGACGCTCTGCAGATGGCCGGGGAGGAGATCCAGGCGACAAACCTGTTCGAACGTCTGCTTGCCCTGCGCAATGACGTCGGCCTACTCAGCGAAGAATGGGATCCGAGCGCCGGACGCCAACTCGGAAACACCCCGCAGGCGTTCAGTCACTTCCCGCTGGTCACCAGCGCACTCAAGCTCCAGGCCGGGGCTGCGCAACCCAGCGATCAACCCATCAGCGACACGACCCCGAGCTGAACCAGTATCCCGTCGGCCACTCCACGGAACCTTGCTCCCGGACGCAGACCACGGCGAGCTGCCGCGGGCGTGGTGACCGCGAGCAACGCGATCTGCTCTGCCGGGCTCGATGTCGTCGGTGCCGGCGGCGTTGCCAGCCCGACCAAACCCGGCTGCCGGTGCCGTACCGCCGCCACGGCGGCGCGCTGCCGCGTTCCTCATTTCGTAATCGACGTCACACCATCCAGCCCCTATTGTCGGCCGCAGTGACATCGAGCGCCTATTCCGCGACGGCTGATCGTGTCGTGCGCGAGCAGTTCCCGTTGTCATCCGCCGAGTGGGGAGATGATCCCCCGTTCCTGAGCGCGGGTGCGATCTATGACCGCGCGCTCGTCGGCGGCTCCGCGTTCGTGCGGCCGCGCGGCGGGATTCGTGTCCCGCTCGGGGTCGAGACCTGGCTGGGTCCGATCACGGCCGCTGACGAATCGGCGCTCGCGCCTGCTTGCGGACCGGCGATCGACATCGGCTGCGGGCCTGGCCGTCATGTCCTGGCGCTGAACCGGCGGGGCGTCAGCGCGGTCGGCCTCGAGGTCTCCGCGACGGCTGTCGCGGTCGCCACCCGCCAGGGCGCTCCGGCGTGGCTCGGCAACGTGTTCGGACCGGTCCCATACCCGCGCAAATGGGGGACGGCGCTGCTGCCCGACGGCAATGTCGGCATCGGCGGCGCACCACGACTGCTGTTGCAACGGATCTGTGAGCTGCTCGCCCCTGGCGGCATCGTGATCTGCGAGCTGGGCAGGCCCGCGAGCCGCACCGGCTGCCGTCAGCTACGTCTGGAGACCGCCGGTGGCCGCCGCAGTCCGTGGTTCTCGTGGGCGACCGTGGCGATCGACGACGTCGACCTGCTCGCCCGCGAAGCGGCGCTGCGGGTCGGCGAGGTCTGGTCGACCGACGGCCGCTGGTTCACGACGCTGCGCACGACGCCCGCGGTCTTAGCTCGCCAGCGCGCTGAACGTGACGAGTTCCACTCCGAGCTCCGTCAGCCGAGCGCGCAGACCCGGACCGGTCAACGTTGCGTGCTCGAGCAGGCGATCTGCGGCGTAGGAGGAGCGGAGGCCGACGAGATCGGCGGCGGGATGGCAGGCGAGTTCGGTCGCCGTGCCGAGCGCCTCGGCGCGGACGAGCGCGCACAGGTGCTCGGTGCTGACGTGATCGGGGTCGCTGACCCCGTCCTCCCATTGCGCGTAGAAGCCGCCGATGTAGTCGAAGGTGCCGTCGCCGCGGACGGGGACACTGAGCGCGGCTGCTTCCTCGCTGAAGATGGCGATCCGGGAACCCTCAAGATGGACGTGGTGGTGGCTATCGAGGTGGGTCGGTTCTCGAGCCGTCAGCCGCTCGAAGCGGGCCAGCTGCTCGGCGAGCGAGGCGCGGAGCACGGCGGGGTCGTCGATCTCGATGCCGGCCGGTTCGACGTAGTGCAGCCCGATTCCGAGCTGCGGATGCTTCTCCCAAAGCTTGGCGGCCTGCGCGGCGGCCGCGCCGTTGACCATCAGGCTGGCGGAGGTGACGATCCCCGCCTCGTGGGCGTTGATGATGCCGGCGTTGATCCCGTGGGTGAGGCCGAAGTCGTCGGCGTTGATCACGAGCAGTCGGCGCGGTTGATCTCCCGGCGCACCGGTGGCAGCGGTCAAGGCGCTCCACCTTATCTGCACGCGCCGCCGGGAGCGCCGGCGTGAAGCTGTTTCCCTCGTCACCCCCACCCGGCCCTTTCCGCGAGGAGTTCTGGCGCAGCCCGCTGCGCGGCCCGTGGCTGACTTCGCTGCTCGGTCTCGTGTTGCTGATCGGCCTGCCGATCCTCGCGCTGACCGGCCTGCTGTCGAACCTTGCCTACGACCCAGGCTTCGCCAGTAACGATGTCGGCACGACTGCCGGGCTGCTCGGCTGGGTGCCATTTCGCTGGCCGGCCCACCCGGTCTGGTTGTACGCGCTCACGCAGGGCACGCACGTCGCGCTCGGGCTGGCGCTGTCGCCGATCCTGCTCGCCAAGTTGTGGTCGGTGATTCCTAAGCTGTTCGAGTGGCCGCCGGTGCGAAGCCCCGCGCACGTGGTCGAGCGCCTGAGCCTCCTGTTCTTGGTTGCATCGGGCCTGTTCGAGTTCGCGACTGGGATTCTGAACATCCAGAACGACTATGCGTTCGGCTTCTTCTTCACCCCGGTCCACTATTACGGCGCGTGGGTGTTCATCGCTGCGGTCAGCTTCCACGTCGCGATCAAGCTGCCGAAGATGAGGCGCTCGCTGAAGACTCGCAGCCTGCTGGCGTCGCTGCGGGAGGACGTCGCGCACACCGGGCCGGACACGGCCGACCCGCACGCCCCGGCGGTCAAGCTCGCGCTGCCGCCCTCGACGATGACGCGCCGGGTGCTGCTTGGGACCGTCGGGGGGGCCTCGGCATTGCTCGGGTTCCAGGGGCTCGGCCAGTCGCTCGGCGGACCCCTGCGCGGCCTGGCGTTCCTGGCGCCGCGTGGTCGCAATCCGCTCGGTGGGCCGAACGGGTTTCAGATCAACAAGTCGTTCGCTGCGTCGTTCATCGACCCAGGCTCGGTCAACCACAGCTGGCGCCTGACCGTGCAGGGGCGACGGATGGTCACGTTCACCCGCGAGCAGCTGCTGGCGATGCCGCAGCGCCACTATGACCTACCGATCGCGTGCGTCGAGGGCTGGTCGACGACGCAGCGGTGGAGCGGGGTGCGGATGCGCGATCTGGCGGCGCTCGCCGGAACCCCGCGGCCGACCGACCTGACGACCCAGTCGTTGGAGCAGAACGGCCTGTACAGCACGATCACCTGGAGCCCGACTCAGGCGTGGGCCGACGAGGCGCTCCTGGCGCTGCAGGTCAACCGCACCGACCTGTCGCTCGACCACGGCTTCCCGGCCCGCGCGATCGGTCCCGCGATCCCGGGCGTCCACTGCACCAAGTGGATCACGATGTTGACCTTCGCCAAGGCGTAAATCAGATGACTCGGCTGAAAGCGATGTACGGCGAGCACCCAGCGCACTTGGTCGGCTTCGCGCTGATGCTCGCGATCTCCGGATTTGCGGTCCGGCGCTTCTTCGATCAGGGCAGCGCTGTCGTCAAGATCCTTGTGTGGCTGGTCGGGGCCGCGATCGCCCACGACCTCCTGTTCGCACCTGTATACATGCTGGTTGGCCGCGCTCTGGAGCGGCTCGGCAGTCGGGCCAACTACGTCCGCGTGCCGGCGCTGCTGTCGGGGGCGATGTTCGTCGTCTTCTTCCCGTTGATCGTGCGGCGCGGCGAGGGCACCTACAGGAACGCCACGACGTTGACGCAACACCCGTATCTCGCCCGCTGGCTGATTGCCAGCGGGATCCTGTTCGCCGGCTCAGCAGTCTTCGCCGTGCTGCGGACCGCCCGCGCCAACCGGTCGCACAGCTCAGCGAGCCCGGGCCCCGGTCCGTGAGTCGAGAGCTGACTGCCGGCTCCTCGTGGTCGCTGCGGCGCGCGGCCCCGGACGCCGGCATGGAAGCCGAACGACGAACCGCGGCGACACGGCGGGTCACGGCACTCGCTGGTGTCGGGGTGCTCGTGCTGACCGGCGCGTGGCTGGCGTTCGCGGCGGCGAGCAACAACTGGCTGATCGATACCGGCTCGGCGCCTGAGCCGCACTGGGCGCTCGGGCCGCTCGCGGGAGCGCTGCCGGCGCTGACCGACGCCAGCTTCAGCGCGCTGCTGGTGGCGATGCTCGCCGGCTACCTGTTGACCGTGGTCAGCGCCTCGGCGCTCGACGACCGCGCCCTGATCGGCGCGGCGGTTGTGCTGACGGTGCTGTTCACGCTGACCTCGCCGCTGCTCTCGTCCGACGTGTTCGGCTACGTCGACTACGCCCGTCTCGGAGCGTTGCACGGTGTCAACCCGTACCTGCGTCCCCCGTCGGCGGTCCCGCACGACGCGGTCTACCCGCTCGTGTATTGGCAATCGCGGACGACCCCGTACGGGCCGCTGTTCACGCTGCTCACCTACCCGCTAGCGCACCTGTCGGTCGCTGCCTCGGTGTGGGCGGTGAAGGCGCTCATCGGGCTCGGAGCGCTGGCCGCCATCGCATTCACGGTCGCCACCGCGCGCACACTCGGGATTCGGCCCGGGCCGGCCGCGTTCCTGTTCGGGTGTAACCCGCTGCTGCTGGTGTACGGCGTCGGCGGCGGCCATAACGATCTGCTGATGGCAGCGCTCTGCGCGGCAGCGGTGATGGCGCTCGTCCAGCGGCGCTCGGCGGCGAGCGGCGCGGCGATCGTCGCGGCGG
>JALYZB010000496.1 GCA_030945945.1 Actinomycetota bacterium
CCTCCGCCTCCTCGCTGCGCGTGGGTCAGCGCGAGATCAGCTTTGAGAACTGCATCATTGCCGCCGGGTCTGAGCCCGCGCTCATCCCCGGGCTGCCCGATGACCCGCGCGTGCTCGACTCGACCGCGGCGCTGTCCCCGGACGCGATTCCCAAGCGGCTGCTGGTCATCGGCGGCGGGATCATCGGCCTGGAGATGGCGTGCGTGTACGACGGGCTGGGCTCCCGCGTGACCGTGGTCGAGATGCTCGACCAGCTCATGACCGGATGTGACCCCGACCTCGTACGCCCGCTGGCCAAGCGGATCGGCGCACGCTATGAGGCGATCCACACCGGCGCCCGCGTCGGCGAGGTCAAGGCGCAGAAGAACGGCCTCAAGGTCGAGATCGAGGGCGTTGGCACTCAGGTCTTCGATCGCGTCCTGGTCGCGGTCGGGCGCACGCCCAACGGGGGCCGGCTCGGACTGGACGCGATCGGGGTCGATGTGGACGACCTCGGCTTCATCGGCGTGGACTCCCAGATGCGAACCAACGTCGCGGGCGTGTTCGCGATCGGCGATATCGCCGGCGGCCCGATGCTCGCCCACAAGGCCGCCCACGAGGGAACGGTCGCAGCCGAGGTGATCGCCGGGCACGACGTCGTCTTCGACGCCCGAGCGATCCCGTCGGTCGCCTACACCGATCCCGAGGTGGCGTGGATGGGCCTGACCGAGACCGAGGCCCAGGCCTCGGGCGTGGAATTCGAGAAGGCGGTCTTCCCGTGGGCGGCCTCGGGCCGCGCCCTGGCCCTCGGCCGCGACGAGGGCCTGACCAAGCTGCTCGTCGAGCCCGGCACGCATCGGGTGCTCGGCGCGGGGATGGTCGGCGTCAATGCCGGCGATCTCATCGCCGAGACCGTGCTGGCGATCGAGATGGGCGCGGTCGCCGAGGATCTCGCGCTGACCATCCACCCCCACCCCACGCTGTCTGAGACCGTCGGCTTCGCCGCCCAGCTGGCGGAGGGCACGATCACGGATCTGATCGCGCCCTCGCACCGCCGTCGCTGAGCGTCAGCTCAGCGCTTGGTCTCCGCCGGGCTCAGCGAGGGTTGGTGCCGCGCCGGCGCGAGAGCACGTAGCCCCCGGCACCGAGGATCAACAGGACCACGACGACGATCCCGATGATCGTCCCCGTGTTGCTCGAGCCACCGCTCTTCTTCTTCGCGGAGGCCGTCGCGGATCCGCTCGAGGGCGCAGAGGAGGACGTCGATGACGTCGCCGAGGCGGATGGGGTCCCTGACACCGGCACCGACAGCGGGAGGGAGGGAAGCGCGCCGCTGGGATCGGCGTAGACCAGACCCTTGGAGGTGCCCAGGCCCTTGACGACCGGCGTCACCTTCCCGTTGGTGAGGTTGACACTGACCACCTGATCGCTGACCCCGTCGTTGGCCGCGTACGCAGCCCCCTTGACGAACGCACCGGTGAGCTTGTAGAGCGACGAGATACCCAGCGGGGTCTGGCTGCCCTTGTCCACGATGTAGAGGGTTCCGCCGGGCGCCGTGGCCCAGCGGATGTCATCCAACCCAAAGGCGGTCTTCAGCACCGTCAGCCCGGTCCCGGCATTGAGGTCGTGAGCGAACACCAGCTGAAGTGCGGTCTGATCGTCGATCACGTAATCGCCGGCGTACTTCGGGCTCGAAGGCGGCACGATCGCCCCGGAGTCCACGTCACCGAGTGCGAGCTTGACCGACCCGCTGCCGGTGGTGCCATTGGTCGCCGTGGCGTTGTCGAGGAAGGTCGGGCTCAGCGCCGCGGTTCCCGTCCCGCCGGCGCTCGAGGGGGGCGTCAACACCACCTTGAAGGTCGCCGTGCCGGTTGTGGTGCCGGCGTGCGAGCCGGTCAGGAGGAGGTGGCCGGTGCTGTCGACGGTGACTGAATCAGTGCCGCCGCCGGTCCGCAGCGCCGCGGCCGTGCTGGTCCCTCGTGGGTCTGGCGAATAGGTGTAGTTGACGACCTGCTGGGCGGTGGGCGCCGAAGGATCGACGGTGACCAGACGCGAGTTCGCGTCCTCGTCGAGGGTGACGATCACCCGGTGGTGCAGGGGGTCAGCCCCGACGCCGTCGATCTTGTTCGGGATAGCCCAGGTCTTGACCAGCTTGCCGCCCGTCGTGTACTCGACCAGCGTGCTCGTGTCGGACTTCGGATCCGGAGGACCGCCCTTGCCGTTGCTGAGCACTCCATTCTGACAGCCCATAAAGAGATGGCCGTCCAGCAGCGCGAGGTCATCGCAGTTGGTGGCACCCTTGGGGGCTGCCGCCAGCTTGGTGAGCGTGAAGCCCGGGGCCGCGGTCGGCTTGAAAGTCGCTGCGCCGGCGACACCGGCGCCAAGTGCGGCGACCCCGAGTGACGCGAGCAGGAGCGAAGCGACCAATTGTGCGCGAGAGCGGGTGAGCGCTGATGCGTGGGTGTGAGGCACGGATCTCCTTTGGGCGGGGGAGGCGAGAGCCAGCCGTGCGCTATACGCGACCGGCCCCCGAAAGCAGCCGCGTCAACCTACGCCCCCTGCCCCTGGCAAGATGCGGCCGAATTGTAAATCGGTCACGCTGCAACACGATCGATGCGGAGATCCCCCGACACCAAAATTGAGGGTTCACAACTTGGCAACAACCTGCCCCATGACCGTTGCGACGCTGACGGCTCACCGAACCGGAGGAAGTCGCTAATGAGGAATGTGCGTCGTTGGGGAAGCGTGGCGAGTGCCCTCGCCATTGCCGCGGTCATCGCGGCCTGTGGTGGCAGCTCGAGTTCGAGCTCGAGCGCGGCGGGGGCATCCCCGTCCGCCTCGTCGTCTTCGTCCGGCGCCGCACCGGCCGGCGGATCCGTCACCCTGACCGGCGCGGGCTCGACGCTTGCCGCGCCGATCTATCAGCAGTGGGGCTCGAACTTGAGCAGCCAGGGTCTGTCGGTCAACTATCAGGCCACCGGCTCGGGTGGCGGCATCGCGCAGCTGCAGTCCGGCACGGTCGACTTCGCGGGCAGCGATCCGCCGATGAAGCCCTCCGAGATCGCGGCCGCCAAGGGGCCCGTCCAGCACTTCCCAGTCGCCTTCGGGGCGATCACCGTCTCCTACCACCTGTCCGGGGTCAAGAGCGGCATCAAGCTGGATGGCAAGACGGTCGCCGATATCTTCCTCGGGAAGGTCACGAAGTGGAACGATCCGGAGATCAAGGCGGCCAACGCCGGCGTCTCGCTTCCGAGCATGCCGATCACCGTCATCCATCGCTCGGATTCGTCGGGCACCACAAAGGGCTTCACCACCTTCCTATCGGACTACAGCCCGGCCTGGACGGCCGCTGCGGGCGAGCCCGACAAGGTCGTGAAGTGGCCGACGGGGACCGGGGCCAAGGGCAACGCGGGGGTCGCAGCGTCAATCCAGCAGACCGCCGGGGCGATCGGGTACGTCGATCAGGCCTTCGCCCTGCAGAGTAATCTCACGTTCGCCTCGGTCAAGAACCACGGCGGTCAGTTCATCGCCCCGACCCTCCCGGCGACCTCCGCGGCCGCGGTCGGCATCAAGGTTCCGCCGGACCTGACCGTGTCGACGATCAACTCACCCAACCCGGCGGCCTACCCGATCGTCTCTCAGACCTTCGTGATCGTCTACAAGGACCTGTGCAAGGCGGGGGTGAGCAAGACGGCCGCGTCGGGGCTGAAGAAGTTCCTCACTTACGGCCTCGGCGCTGGACAGGCCGTCGAGGCCAAGCTCGGCTACGCGCCTCTCCCCTCCTCGATCGCCAAGCTCGACGTGGCGGCGTTGGGCAAGCTGACCTGCAGCGGATCGCCGCTCTCCTAGGGACCCATGGAGGCGGCTTCCAAACCGGCCGGTGGTGGCCGCGCGACATTTGAGCCGCCACCACTCTCCCGGGTTCCCGATCAGGTCCTGCGGTTCGGGCTCAGCGGCATCGCCGCACTTGTCCTGCTGCTGATCGTCTATTTCTTCGTTCGGCTAATCGGGCAGTCCTCGACCGCCTTTGGCCACATCGGGATCCTCAACTTCGTCTTTGCCAACAACTGGGATGTCTCCCAGGTGCAGTCGGGTGGGGCGTGCTCGATCAGCGCCGGTCACTGCACGTTCGGAGCCTGGGCGCTCGTACTCGGAACCCTGATCACGGCCGCCACGGCGCTGGTCATCGGGGTGCCGATCGCGGTCGCCACGGCGCTGTTCCTGACCGAGGTCTGCCCGCGGCGAGCCCGAGCCCCCCTCGGCTTCCTCGTCGATCTCCTCGCCGCGGTCCCCTCGGTGGTCTACGGGCTGTGGGGCGTGTTGATCGTCATCCCCAAGCTCAGACCGGCTGAGCAGTGGTTCGCCAACACCTTTTCGTTCCTGCCCTTTGTGGCCGGCCCCGTCGCCGGCCCGGGCTATTTCGTGGCCGGGCTGATCCTCGCCATCATGATCCTGCCGATCGTCTGCGCAATCTCGCGGGAGGTGATCGCGACCGTTCCCGGTGAATACAAGGAGGCCGCGCTCGCGCTCGGCGCGACACGATGGGAGAGCCTGCGAATCGCGGTCCTGCCCGCGTCGCGCGCCGGTATCACCGGGGCGGCGATGCTCGGCCTCGGCCGGGCGATCGGCGAGACGATCGCCGTCGTTCTGGTGATCGGCAACGCCCCCGCGATTGGGCACTCGATCTTCTCGCAGGGGTACACGCTGGCCTCGGTGATCGCCAACGAGTTCGGGGAGGCCGCGGCCACGCCCGTGCACCGCTCGGCTCTGTTCGCTGCCGGGTTGACGCTGTTCGTGCTCACGCTGCTGGTCAACGTCATCGCCCGTCGCTACGTCAGCCGGTCCGGGCGCGAGAAATCGAGTCCGGAGCCGCTCGCGGTCTCCGCGCAGGCTCCCGAGACGGCGGCCGTCGCGGACGCGCCGGCCGTCGCTCAGGGGTCAACCTCTCCGGTGTCCGCCGTCGTATCCACCCGGTCGGCCACACCGGCGCGCTCCGCGCCCGCCGCGCCGGTTCCCGGCAACGCCCCCGCGCGCCAGACGCTCCCCGCCGTCAGCCCCCGGCGACTGTTCACCGATCGGACGGCGCGAGGGCTGCTCGCGGTGGCGACGGTGGTGGCGCTCATCCCCCTCATCCTCGTCGTCTACTTCCTGCTCCAGAAGGGCCTCGGCGCATGGAGCGCGTCGTTCTTCACGACGGATCCGAACGGCAACTTCCTCGGCGATCCGGGCGGGATCCGCAGCGCGATCCTCGGCACGCTGGAGATGACCGCGCTCGCGACGCTGATCGCGGTGCCGCTCGGCATCGGGGTGGCGCTGTACCTGACCGAGTATGGGAAGGGATCGCGGTTTGCCGTCACGATCCGCTACTTCCTGGACGTGATGGCGGGCGTCCCGTCGATCGTCTTCGGCCTGTTCGTTTATATCGTTCTCGTCCTGGGCGGCGTCGGGGGGGGGTTCGCCGGGTGGAAGGGGTCGGTCGCGCTGGCATTGCTCATGCTCCCCGTGGTGGCTCGCGCGTCCGAGGTCGTGCTGCTACTCGTCCCAGGCGGCCTTCGCGAAGCGGCGCTCGCGCTGGGTGCGCCCCGATGGCGAGTGGTGACCCGTATCGTGCTGCCGACCGCGGCCACGGGCCTGGTGACCGGGTCGCTGCTGGCGATCGCGCGGGCGGCCGGAGAGACCGCGCCGCTGCTGTTCACGGCCTTCGGCGCCCAGGCCCTGACGGGCAATCTCGGCGGTCCCATGAACTCCCTTCCGTTCCAGATCTACAGCGACGTCCTCTCGCCCCGCTCCACGGTGGTGACGCGGGCCTGGGGTGCCGCTCTGACTCTGGTGGGCATGATCCTGATTCTCAATCTGATCGCCCGAGTGGCCTCACGCCGGACCTCGATCGCCTGACGACGCTTGTCATGTGCGGGCTTCCGCCCACCCGAGGCGATCAGCCGGCTGAGATCCTCCTGCAGTCCGGCCCGGTCCTGCTGGATGCGGCGGTAGGTGGGACGGATCGTCCGGCGCCCAGTTGAGGTGCGGGCCGCAGCTCGTGCAGGGCGGCGGCAGCGCGTGAGAGCGATGGCGCGTCACGCGTGGGAGACGAACGTGCCGGTTGTACGACCGTGGCGTGCCTTAAGCGCGACCGCGGCGGCCGCGGCTGCGGCTGAGCGC
>JALYZB010000016.1 GCA_030945945.1 Actinomycetota bacterium
TTGATCAGAGGCCCCCCGCTGATCAGCAACTCGCCCCCGGCGATCCTGAGGTCAAAGGCGTCCTGGGGGAAACGCAGCTCATAGCGCCCGCGGACCTCCTCGGCGCAGGTGGCATCGAACAACGCCCGAAGCCCGAGCACGAACGTGTCCACGCCCAGCGTGTCGCTGGTGGGAAGCGAGGGGGACTGGACGCCCCAACGCCCGATCGCCTGCAGCACCGACTCCGGCTCCAGCCCCAGGCGGTCAATCCGTAGACCGACGATGCGGCAGGGGGAGGCAGGGTCTGCTTCTCGACAATCCCGGTTGCCTCCAGCTCACGCAGGCGCTGCGAGAGCACGTTGCGACTGATTCGTCCCAGCCCCCGCTGCAGGTCGGTGAATCGCTCTCAGGAGGGTCGCGCGCAGGGACGTCAAGCCGTCTCAAGGTTTCATCACGGTCCTGGACCTCGACGAGGGCGATCCGCAAACAGCGACAGGCTTTCGCTTCCGGGGAGCGAGGGCTTCCGAGTCGACCCGCACCGGGTGATCCTCACTTCCCCTTCGTCGCCAAGGTGGGTCTACGACCGCGGCTTCCGCAACGGTGGACGCCACCGTCGAAGGAGGAGCGCTCATTTGTGACTCCGGTCACGTTTTGGCTCACAAACGTGACCGTACGTGCCGCTTCGGACGTTTCGCCAAAGCGCGCCAGTGGAGCAGCGGCGGCATCCCCGCCTGCGACAACTCGTCCCACGGCCTGTGGCTCACAACGGCGGGCCGATTCTGGGCCAGTTTCTGTGAGGCAGCTGGCCGGCGGCTGCTGTCGAGGCTCATCTGATCGCCTGGAGTTAGTGACGGGGTGGCCATCATGGCCACCCCGTCGTCGTGGGCGCGCCCCTACGGCCCAGGCAATCGGCCGCGCAGACACCCTTGTCAAGTTTCCCCGGGGTGGTGGGGGTTGGTTGATGAACTTCATCCGAATTAGTTGGGGGTGTTTATCCCCAACACCTCCTCGTGGCGTAGGCGTTTTGCCGCTGCGATGGCGTCTGAGCGTGAGTGGACGTCCAGCTTGCGGAAAACGCTCTTGACGTGGCTGTAGACGGTGGTCGGGGAGACCATGAGGCGTTCGGCGATGCTCTCGGTGGATGTGTCGTGGCCGAGTAGTTCGACGATTTCCCATTCGCGGGTGGTCAAGCGGCTGTGTACCGGTCGCCAGCCTGCGTCAGGAACCGCCCGCAAGAGCCTCAGCAGCGGCATCATCAGCTGTCGCGGCACGATCGCCTCGCCGTCTGCGGCGAGGCTAACCAGCCGCGCGAGGTCGTCTGCTTTGACGTCCTTGCTGAAGTGCCCGACGGCGCCTGCGCGCAGCGCCGCCAGCGCGTTCTCGTCCTCGTCGGCGGAGACGGTCAGGATGCGTATCTGGGGCGCTACTTGCAGCACCTTGCGGATCAGGTCGACGCAGCCGCCGGGGGGCAGCAGCGCCGTGTCGAGAATCAGCACGGTGGGGCGGTAGTAGCGGGCGTGCTGCAGTGCCTCGCGAGCGTCGCGAGCGGCGGGGACCGTCACGACTCCGTCGGCCTCCTGCAACATGTTTTGCATCATCCGTCGCGCGAGGCCGTCGTGGTCGGCGATCAGCACGCGGACGCGCTCATCACGGTGATCCTCGAAGGCCTCTGCGCTACGAATCGCCGTGGTGGTCATCGCCAATGCTCCTCGTTCTTGCGCAATATCCACCTAAGCCCCAGCCCCGCGAACGCCAACAGCACCGCCGTAGCCGGCGGGGCGGATGAGCGTTCGTGCTCAGGACGGGCAGGGACCGACCCGCTCGCAATTCGCCTGGCTGACCTAACCGCTGGCGTGAAGTCAGCCGGGATCTCTGGGGCAGCGGGAGGCGAGGCGGTACGGATCAACCCGACCGCGTCGCCCACTGCGAACCCCTCGGGCGGTCGCCGGCGGGCATGGGGCGGCGAGCTTGTATTAGGGGCCGTTCTCCATCTAGGCGATGTCTCACTCGACCCCATCCGAGAGTGCTGGGTGGCCCCATTGGCCGCGTAGCTAGACCGAGCTGGTGAGGCCAGGCTGAGCCTGGTCGTAGTGGTCCTAGCGGTAGCTGAACCTCGGGTCCCCGCCGTGAGAGTTGACGCGCTCTCGGAGAATTTGAGGACGGGCCCGACTAGGTTGCCGACGAGTCGGAGGACGTAGGCGTCTCGTCCGGGGCTATAGCGAAAGCCCGCCAGCCGGGCGATAGTCAGCTTGCCTGGCCTGATGTAGTGCCGGCGGCGTGGTCGCCCCCGGAAGCGGCGACTCAGAGCCGCGCCGATCAACAGGACGCTGGCGGCGATCAGTCCCGCGAGCATCAGCCAGAACATGAGCCCGTCGCTGGTGCCCTGGGGGTGGTTTGTCACCGCCGGGTTCTGGAGTTGACGCGGTAGCGGTGGCGGTGTGCTGGCGCGGGCGTGCACAGGCCGCGGTGATCGAGCCGCCGCTGAGGCCGTAGGCCGTAGATGCGCACGCCGGTAGCGGGTCAGCCGTGCGGTGGGCGGGCTGCCGGGAACGGTGACATGCAGCCGGGTGAGCGTCTCGGGGCCCGCGACACCATCGATGCGCAGACCGTGGGCGGCTTGGAAGTCGATCACCGCCCGAGCGGTCAACGGACCATAGAGCCCGTCGATCGGACCCGGGGCAAAGCCCCGGGCGGCCAGACGACGCTGCAGCACCCGCACCCGTACCCGCCCCGAGCCGGCAGCCTGCTGATAGCCGCTGCCCGGAGCCAAGAACCCAGCGCCTGGACGCTGGGCGACGGCACGCGCAGCCAAGTGCCGCGAGCGCCGGATCGCGGGCCCGAGCCCCCGATGATCAACATTTTGTCTGGCGTGCGCGCCGGCAGACCGAGCAGCTGAGCTGCCTGGGCCCGCGGCGAGCGCCGCTACTGGCGTCAGCGCGAAAGTCAACACACTCACTCCCGCGGCCGCCCATAAAGAGCGTGACATGAAAGTTCCCCT
>JALYZB010000023.1 GCA_030945945.1 Actinomycetota bacterium
TAACCCTGGGGCACTCCATTGCTCCGAATGAGAAGGTGCGGCGGACTCGGTGGCTCAGGCCCGCCCGTAGACCGGGATCAGCGCCCCGCTGGTCGGCGCCGAATCAGGCGAGACGAGATGGGCGATCACGCCGGCGATCGCCGCCGGGGTGACCCAGCGATCCTGATCGGCATCCGGCATCGACGCCCGGTTGGCCGGGGTGTCGATCACACTGGGGAGGACCGCGTTGGCGCGGACGCCCTGATCGCGGTACTCGACCGCCAGCGCCCGAACGAAGGCGAGGACGGCGGCCTTGGAGGCGATGTAGCCCGCGGCGCCCGCGAAGGGCTCGAGCGCCGCCCGCGTGCCGACGCAGACGATCGCTCCGCCGTCGCCGGCGATCATCGGACCCAATGCCGCTTGGGTGACCAGGTAGGTGGGGCGCAGGTTGAGCCGGAACTGCTCCTCGAAGCGCTCGAACGGGACCTCGTGAACGCGTCCCGGCGCGTCGAAGCCGCCGACGAGATTGACCACCGCGCCGAGCGGCGCCTGTGGGTCGGCGGCGGCCCGGGTGACGATCTCGCTCACGGCGCCGGGGTCGAACAGATCCGCGCGCATGAGTTCGAGATGATCGTGGACGGTGACCCGCTCGAGCTCGCGTTCCTGGACCCAGGGAACGACCACGTGCCAGCCCGCGCCGAGCAGCCGCTCGGTCACGGCGACGCCCAGTCCACCGGTTCCCCCTGTAATGAGCGCGGTTTTCGCCATTGCTGCCGTCCGGGGCCCACTCTATCTTCGCCGTCATGCTCGTGCGTGACCTCCAGGACGGTCAAGACCTCGAGACCGTGCTGCTCGTGCGCGGAGCCGACCTTCGTCGCCGCCGCGACGGCAGCGAGTACCTCAAGCTCACCCTCGGCGACCGGTCCGGGAGCCTGAGCGCGGTCGTGCGAGAGGAACTTGACGCCGCGCGGGAGGTGTGCGCACCGGGCACCGCGCTGGTGGTCAGCGGGCGCTTTGAGCAGCACGAGCGATTCGGGCCGCAGCTGGAACTGGCCAGCTTCCGCCGGGCGCAGAACGAGGAGTATCGACGCACCGAGCTGGTCGACGGGCCGCCGCATTCGGCTGAGCAGATGGAGTCCGAGCTGCGCGAGCTGATCGCGACCCTCCAGAACCCGCACCTCCGCGGATTGCTGGACGCGCTGCTCGGCCCCGACACAGCGACGTGGGCCGAGTTCCGGGTCGCCCCGGCCGCCAAACGCTATCACCAGGCCTACCGTCATGGCCTGCTCGAGCACTCCCTGACGGTCGCCCAGGCGGTGAGCGCCAGCTCGGCCACCTTCCCCGGGATCGATCGCGAGGTCGCCGTCACCAGCGCGCTGCTGCATGACATCGGCAAACTCGAGGCGTACACGATGACCGGGGACGCGATCGAGATGTCCGACCACGGGCGCCTGTTCGGCGAGATTCCGCTCGGCTACTACCGCGTCCGGCGCGCGATCGAGGATCTGCCCGGCTTTCCCCCCGCCACCGCTGAGGCCGTCCTACACATCATCCTCAGCCACCATGGCTCGCTCGAGCACGGCAGCCCCGTCATTCCCGCCACCCGGGAGGCGACCCTCGTGCATATGATCGACAACCTCGGCGGCCGACTGGGAAGCTTTGACCGGCTCGAGAAGGCCCTGCCCAGCGGAGAGCAATGGTCGACGTATGACAAGAGCATCGGCGGCGGGGCGTATTTCGGTCTCGACCCGGAAGCGGACTGGCGCGCCGCGTAGCGACTGGATCGATGGACAGCCATCCCCCCGGCGTCACCGACTTTGTCCACATTGGACTTGTTGTCGAGGACCTCGACGAGACAATCCGGTTCCTTGGGCTGCTCGGCTTCGACTGCGGCGAGCCCGGAGTTTTCAGCGGGGAGTGGATCGATCGGATCATTGGTCTTGAGAACGTGACGGTCGAAGTCGTGATGGCTCGCGCCCCTGACGGCAGCGACATGTTCGAGGTGGTGCGCTTTTGCTCGCCTTCCGCCGGCGCTCAGGAGCTGGTGCCGGCCGCGAACCGTCCTGGACTCCG
>JALYZB010000032.1 GCA_030945945.1 Actinomycetota bacterium
CGCAGCTTTCGGATCGATCAGGCTGTGATCACTCACCTGCGCGACGGCAGAGTGGCCGAGGCATGGGAGATTGCCGACATCGCCGCCCTAAGAGAGCAGGTGGCCGGGGCCTGACGCTCGTCCCCGATGTGCCGTCCGAGGACAGCGCAAACGCTGGGGGTGCCACCAAGCCGAGTCAGATGCCGAGCCAGAGCGTCGCAAGCTGGCCAGGACAGTGAGTCCGATGGGACTTGCCAATCTCTCGCACACCCCCCGCCGCCAGCTGGTGACGGACCAGTACGGAAGGTGGTCCTTCTCCGCCACCCGATGACGTGGTCATTCGGCGGCGAGGGCGACTCCGGTGCGGGTCCGTGCTGCTGCGCGCGCAGGGAAGTACGCGATGGCGTTGACAAGCAGGAGCGTTCCGGGAACCACGAGCCCGAGTGCGAGTGCAGGAAGGACGACAGTCGTCGCCACCCCGAGGTTGTGCGCCACCAAGGACCACGCAAGCCGCCCGACGACCACGCCTGCCGGAACTCCCAGCACGATGCCGACGACTGCCAACGTCGACGCTTCCCAGGCCAGCGTTGCGCGAACCTGACCCCGTTCGAAACCGATGGTCTTCAGCACGGCGAGCTCGTACCGGCGCCGGCGCGGCGGCGGTGACCAACGCATGGGCAACGGCGACCAATGCAAGCGAGCCCATCAAGGCGGCGAGGGCAGGGAGGAACCACGCGACGTGGCGCATCCTTTCGATCTCGGGTGGACGTGTTGGGCCGCTGACCGCCTCCGCAGCCAAGGCGGGATCCCCGCCTTGACGGATCAACAGCGTTCGAAGCCGCCGCATGATGTCCATCCGCTCTGCCGGCGCAACGCGAGCGACCACATATCGCGTCGTCGCGTCGTCGGCTGTGGGGAACACACGCGAGAAGCCGGCGCCCGTGACCGTCGCACCGTCGGCCAGATGCTGCACGTCGCCATACGTCATCGGCGGGAACACGGCCCGACCGACGATGCGGAATTCGTATGCAGGCTTCCCGGCGGCGACCCGCACGGTGTCCCCGATGTGCTTGTGCACTGCGTTCATCGTGTCGAGGCCGAGCGCGATCTCGTCGGTGTCGGCCGGTGTGCGGCCCGCCACGATCGTCGGTCCGATGGAACCTCGCAGCCGTGTGAATCCCCATACGACGGTGTCACGCTGGTCGATCTCGAAGCCCCGGTAGCAGATCGCGGCGATGTCCGAGACGGTCGGTTGTCGATCGAGCTGGAACGTGCTGCGGCCGCAGAGCGGCGGAGTTGCCGTGTCGCGCGCCTTCACGTCCCAGGTCCAGCCGTAGAGACGAGGCGTGTCGCCGAGGTTGCTCAGCGACGCGGCGAACACGAGCACCGCCGTCACGCCGAGCACTCCGAGCACTGCGCCTGCGAACGCCGAGCGCAGAGGTACCGCACGCTCATCTCGCCCAGGGTCGAGCGCCATGCGGACCCCATTCGACAGGGTCGGCCGCAGTCTGGACAGGGCGAACAGCTCGGTCATCGAGGTCGGCCGGCGAGCGCGGGCGCCATCGACATCGACGCGAGTGGCACGGATGCCTGCTGCCGCTGCGAGCGCGAGCACCAGGACCAGTACAGCACTGGCACCAACGGCGAGCGCAGCCCAGTCAACATGAACCCCCGGGTCGGGATCAGCGCGTCGAGCGATGCCGAACGGGAGCAGCGGTGACAGTGCAATCGCACCAGTGATCGCGATGCATGCACCGGCGACTGCCATCAGCGCTGCCCGCGGCATGCCCGCAGCGACGCGATGCCATCGAGCCAGTCCTAACGCTCGCAGCGTCGGCTGCTGAACGCGCCGTTGCGCACTGTCTCGAAAGACGACGACGCCGATCGCGAAGAGTCCGGCACTTGCGGCGACGGCTGCGAATATCCAGAGCGCAGCGGTGATCACGTCGATGGCTCTCTGGGCGCCGTTGTTCTCGGAGGCGGGGTTGTCCACCCGGAACGAGTCGTTCGATCCGAACATCTGTCGAGCGATCCTCGTGACGCGCGAGATGGCTGGCGCGCCGCCCTGGACGCGAAAGCGCACATCGAGCGTGAAGAGAGCGACCTTCTCCTTGTAGGCACGGTCGAACGCTGGCGTCAGCGAGATGATGCCGCCCGAGGCAGCAAGATCACTCAGGTCCGCCGGACGCCGCACGACACCGACGACGCGGAACTTCGGCGTCGGTCCTTTCGGCATGAAGTCCCCACGTGCGACCTGCTCCCTTGACAAGGTGACAGCGTCGAACACGCTGCCGACCTTGAGGCCCGACTGCTGGGTGAGCGA
>JALYZB010000131.1 GCA_030945945.1 Actinomycetota bacterium
CGCGAGGACTATGGCCCGGCCGGCATGGGCTACACGGAGGCCGAGGTGGACGTCATCCGGTCCCTGCCGATGGGGTCCGGCCTGTTCCTCTACAAGCGCGGGGCCGAGAGCGTCGTCCTTCAGCTCCATCTGCAGGGGCTCGACGACGACATCGCAATTCTGTCCGGCCGCGAGGAGACGGTGCGCCTTCTCGACCGGATGGACGAGGTCACTCTCGCCGACCCGGCCCGGCTCCTGGCTGCCTTCCACGCTGCCCGGAAGGCACCCGCGAAGGAGTTGGTCGCGCCATGACGCGCCGCGCGTCCCTGCTTGTCAGCGCGATTTGCGTCAGTGTGGCTCTCGCCTCCGTGCCGGCGCTCGCGCTGTTTGGCATAGGGGACGTGGTGTTCGATCCCAGTGTGTTCGCTCAGACCCTGGCGACCGCGGAAGAGCTCGCCCGGCAAATCGAGGTGATGCGGCAGCAATACAACCAGCTGGTCCAGACCTATCAGGCAATCGCGCACCTGCCTGACACCGTGCTCCAGTCGCTCGCCGCGCAGCTCAACACGCAGCAGTTCCGGTCGCCGATCACCACCGATCCTGCCGCCGTGGTGTCGGCCATCGCGGGATTGCAGCTCGGCGACGCCGGCGCCTCGGCCCGGCAGTATTGGCAGCGGAACAATGTTTACACCGCGCCGGGGCAAGATTTCCTGGCCAATCAACTCGCCATGCGCGGCAATAGCGTCGCCGCCGTCCAGGGTCTGGTGAACGATCTCTACGCTTCTGCCACGCAGCATGCTCAAGCGCTCCAGGGCCTCGAGAGCGAGCTGAACAGTGCCCCGGATGGCAAGGCCGTCCAGGATATTGGGGCGCGCATCCAAATGGAGCAGGCGCATCTTCAAGCCCGCCAGATCCAGGCGCAAACGCTCACCGCCTTTCAGGCCGCGCAGCAACGGAACGAGGACACCCAACGCGACCAGCTCCGCCGTTGCCAGTATGATGAGGTCATCGCGGCCGGGCGGACTCAGACGCCTCTCACATCCAGTTCCTGCGGCAACGGCATGGCGGCCGGCAGCACTCCTGTCGCGGGCAACGGCAACATTATCCTGGCGTCGGTCGGCGGGACCAATCTCGGCGGCTCCGTCACTGGCGCCATGGCGGCGCAGCCCTGGGGGCAGCAGGCGTCGCAATATGCCCAGCAGATGGGCGTGAACCCCGCCGTGCTCGCGGGTGTCTGTCAGATCGAGAGTAACTGCCAGAACGTCGCCGGGTCGGGCACGATCAGCGGCCCCTTCCAAATGTCGGACGGCACCTACAATCAGACCATTCGAGAGGCCATCGCCCAGAACCCGGGCCTGGCCGGAGCTGTGGGCGGCAAGACCGACCCCGCGACCCAAAGCATCGCCGCGTCCCAATATCTTCGGGATGCGGCGACAAGCCTGCAGGCAAGCGGCGTCCAGAACCCCACGGGCCTGGATACACGGGCCTACTACAATTTCGGGCCGGCTGCCGGAGTAAACGTCGCGACTGCGCCCGACAGCTCGAACATGGCGGCCCTCCTTCCGGCCGGGACGAACCTGGCCGCCAATGGGCTCACACCCGGAATGACCGTGGGGCAGTGGCGGCAAATGGTGACGACCCGGATGGGCGCCACCGCTGCCCACGCACCCGTGCTGCTCAATTCGACCGGAACGTAGGGGTGGGCATGTCGAAAGGTTCGCTCTTCATCGCCTCGGCCGCGCTAGCATTCGCGGCCCTTGCGGGCATCGAAAACGCTGTCGCGCAGGGAACGGGCGTGCAGGCCGTCGCGCCCATCGAGGGCTATGCCTGTATGCAGCTCGCGCGCGATGCCGCGCACCTGACTGAGGCATCGACGGTGCCGCACATGCTGTCCGCCCCGTCGCCGGATGCCGCGAGCCTGGGCGTCGCACCCTACATCGTCATCGCCCGCGCCCCTGAGCGCGTCGTCAACGGCTACGCCGAGACGCTCTGGCTCGGCTCGACCCGTGATCATCCGGTGACCGGGTGGGTCTCTGCCGGTGTGCTCCTGCCCTTCCATTCGGCCACTGCGCCCACAGCGCATTGCACGCCGGCCTGGATGAGCAACGGCCGCGCAGGGGTCATAACCCGGTGAACAACGAATGGACCGTCTTCGCGACGATCTTCAGCAAGATCGAGCCGCCGATCGCCGGCTGGGTCAACTACACGATCAGTGCCGTTTCGGGCCAGATCAAGCTGCCGCTCACTGCGGCTTTTGTGGTGTTCCTTGCCGGCTATTCGCTGATCCGCGCCCTCGCTCCTGACGCCAATCCACTGTCCGCCATCGAGCGCAAGCTGCTGCGCTGCGCTATCGCTTTCACTGTCGCGACCGGGGCCGCGACCTACCACCAGTTCGTCGCCGACCTCGCCCTGACGAGTCTCCCCGGCTGGCTCAGCGCCACGCTGACGGGTGGCTTCAACGGCGCTTCGGTCCAGATCGGCGCCGCCGCCTTCGACAACATCTGGAACAGCGCCTACATGGCCGGCAGCGCCGTCGAGGCGCATCTCTCGAGCTGGGGAGACATCGGCCTCCATCTTCTCGTGGCCCTGTATTGGGTCGT
>JALYZB010000158.1 GCA_030945945.1 Actinomycetota bacterium
ACCACCGTCGAGTTGGGCGGCACGTCGTGGATGACGACCGTGTTGGCACCGATCTTGGCTCCGTGGCCGATCGTGATCGGCCCCAGCAGCTTGGCCCCCGAGCCGATCGTGACGTTGTCCTGGACCGTCGGATGGCGCTTGCCGGTGGCAAAACCGGTGCCGCCGAGCGTCACGCCCTGATACAGCGTGACGTCGGTCCCGATCTCGGCCGTCTCGCCGATCACCACGCCCATCCCGTGATCGATGAAGAAACCCTCGCCGATGCACGCGGCGGGGTGGATCTCGATCCCGGTCACCGCTCGCGCGACCGTGGCGATCAGTCGCGGCAGCAGCGGGACGCCGGCCTCGTGCAGCGCGTGGGCGAAGCGGTGGGCGAGCAGCGCGTGGACCCCGGGCCACGCCGCCAGCACCTCGAAGGCGCCGACGTCGCGCGCGGCGGGATCGCGGCTACGCGCAGCGGCGACGTCGCGCCGAACCTCAATGGAGGCGCGCGCGATCAGCGAGAGCCCGAGCACCGACCGAGCGTAGCGAGGCCGGTGTCGGCAGCGGATTCGGATCAGCGCTCGGGCGCGAAGAACGGGCTCGAGACGTAGCGCTCGCCCGAATCCGGAAGGATGGTGGCGATCCGGGCCCCGCGAAATTCCGGCCGGGCGGCCACCTGCAGAGCCGCGCACACCGCCGCTCCGCACGACATCCCCGCCAGCACCCCCTCGCGCCGTGCCAACCGGCGGGCCATCTGGATCGCGTCGTCGTCCCCGATCGCGATCACCTCGTCGAGAATCTCTCGATTGAGGACGGTGGGCACGAAGCCCGCCCCGATACCCTGGATCTTGTGGGGACCCGGGGGCGCGCCCGAGAGGACCGCCGAGCTGAGCGGCTCGACGGCGACCACGTGACAGCGGGGGTTGCGCTCCTTGAGCGCCTCCCCCACCCCCGTCACGGTTCCGCCGGTCCCGACACCGGCCACGAACACGTCCACGCGGCCCTCCAGCGCCTCCCACAGCTCCGGTCCGGTCGTGCGGCGATGGATCTCCGGGTTTGCCGGGTTGGAGAACTGGTCCGGCAGGAACACGTCATCGCGGACCGCCAGCGCTCGGGCGGCGTCAACGGCCTCGGTCATGCCTCCCAGCGACTCGGTGACCCGGACCTCCGCTCCATAGAGGCGCAGCAGACCCTCTCGCTCGCGGCTCATGCCCTGTGGCAGGGTGAGGATCAGCTCATAGCCGCGAGCCGCACACACGAAGGCCAGGGCGATGCCTGTGTTGCCACTCGTGGCCTCGACGATTGTTGTCCGGCCCGGTTCGATGCGGCCCTCGCGCTCGGCCGTCTCGATCATCGCCACCCCGATGCGGTCCTTGACGCTGCCGCCGGGGTTCAGCGCTTCGAGCTTGGCGAACAGCTCGACATCCAGCCCGTCGGTGACCCGGCAGAGCTTGACCATCGGCGTGCGGCCGACGAGCTCGGCGACGTTGGTGGGCACAGAACTCAAGACTCACACCCTAATGGGGGCGTCGCGTGCGCCGGTCGGGCGCGCTCAGCCCCGGTGGCAGAACAACCGCAGGTCGCGCTGAACCACAGCGGAGATGTGACCCGGACTAGGGCAGTTGAATGCGCTGCTGGGGGTGAGGAGCCGCCAGCGCCCCCGGACCAGGTGGGTGACGCTGATGCCGTCAGCGGCGTGGGTGAGGCACGGCTTGGTGGACGAGCCGCCGTAGTTTGTGGCCGCCCACGTGGAACCCACCGTCGAGACGGAGCCCCGGTAGCAGCCCAGCGGCGCCTGGGTCTTGACGCCAGCCGCAGTCGTGATCGCCGCTTCTCGGTCCCTCTGACGCCGCGGCGGGCGAGTGTCGCCTGGGCACCGAAGCCCGCGAGCGTCACCAGCAGGGCGGCCAGGAGGAGGACACCCGAGGAAACGTTGTGCCGCGATGCTAGCGGGCAGTGTTGGTTGCCCAATGCTCGCGTCGGGAACGGACGCAGCCAGCGTGACCACCCAACCGGAGGAGGTTCTCCCCGCGTAGACGTACCCTGGCCGTGTCCTCGGGATGAGCCCGGGACCGTAGCTTACGGATTAGCTGCAATTCGGACATCCAAACGGCTCGGATGGGCGGGGCGAGTCATGCGCCCAGGTGAACCGTGTCGCACCCGACCTTCGGTGATTTGGGGCGCATTTCCGGGCTCTCGCGCGAGATGGGTTACTCACCCGAACCGCCCGTGGCTACTGGCGATCTCAGTAACGGCGGAAGATTCGGTCCGATGCAGTCCGATCGAATCCGACTCGATCAGGACACAACTGGCGCGCGCAGCCGCCGCACTGGCGGCCATTGTTGGCTCCTCTCGGTCCTCTGGCACCGCCGCGGCTTCAAGAGCGGTCCGGTCTGGCGAGGAAGGCAGCCACCGACCGCAAGATTGGCGGGCTCAGATCGTGTCGTGGCGCCGACGTCCGCGCGCGGACAGGCAATAAGCTTTGGCGAGGCCCAAGGCGGTAGAACTGGGCTTCGCGGAGCGTCTTGACGTACGAGGATGGGCGTCGCCGTGAGATCCGGTTCCGGAGCGAAAAGGAGAGTGGATGTTGAAGCGAATTCTGGAGTTCCTGACCCTGAGATGGCTTTGGGATCGACGGCGCGGCAACAGAGGCGGAGGCGGCCGTCGTGGTGGTGGAAGGAGACGCTGAGCACCACCAGGTTGAAGTTCGCTACCTTGAACTAGTCTCGTCGAGATATCACGCCGTCTCAGCCCGTTTTGCACACCTACGGACCGACGGGGCAGATCGGCGAGCAACGGAATACCGCTCGTCCAGCCTGGATTGATGACCGAAATCGCGCTCAGGCCGGTCACAGCCGCCGGTACTCCGGCGGGAGGGAGACCCCATCCCAGAGGCAGCTGGGCTGTCAGGAGCTCGCCCCAGGTGTCAAGAGCTTCTCCTCTCGAGCGGTTCCAGCGCGGGCGGTTCTGCTTTCGTTCGGCAACGCCTGCACAGCGTCACCTCCGCATCAGATGTGATACATCACCCGCGGCCCCTTTAGCTAAAGGCAATCATGCCGTTAGCAGGAGCTTCGCTCCCATAGAGTCCCATACGACCCGGCTCAATCAGACGTTTCTGGCGCGCACTTGGCGATGGTCGCGCGCATGACAAGCGGATGCGCAGCAGCTCGCACTTGTCTATTTCGATGCGTGCCACCTCGGACGAATCGCGGCCGGTAGCGTTGGCGGCCTTGGTGGCGATCTTCTGGGGTGTAGGAAACTGATCTGACCGAGGCCCTCGGTGTTAGAGATCGCAGCGCATCCCTCGCGATCCGGACATCCTCATCGAAGGCGCCCGAGCGCGCCATGGCCGCGCCGCCCCCAGGCCCGGTCGTCGACGCTGCTTGACTTTGCCTTCGCTGGGGACTGAGGATCTCTGGAAGTCAGAATTGCCCAGGTGAGCAAGCCCAGGACCTCGATGAACACAGGTGCGCAGAGGAAAATGTTCTTGATGATTACGCCGGTCATCTCTGTCTCCTGGTCGGTGTTCGAGCTTTTGCTCCGACCAATAGACGTCATCGGACGCCGGCGGTCAATCCGTAGGACTACTGAAGCGGGCCGTTCAGATCGGCAGATTTGCCCAAGTCTGGGGGTTCCTACTACTGCGGCGCTGTGAGGCCTTCTCTCACAACCAGCACGGCAAGCTCGGTGCGGTTTGCGCAATGCGTCTTCCGCAGAGCGCTCGAGACGTGACTGTGCACGGTGCGCGGCGATACCACCAGTTCCCGCGAGATCTCGTCGTTTGACCTGCCGAGCGCGACGAGCCTCACCACCTGGGCCTCACGGACGGTAAGGGTCCCGCTGCGATGCTCACCGAGCCGAGGCTCCCGAGAGTTCTCGCCGAGGTCAGCGGCGACGACGGGCACTGGACGCTTCTGGCTTCGAACCGCCAGCAGGAGGACCATCGCCCCGAGGGCCCCAACGATCTCGATGAAGGTGCCAGCGTCCGGGACGGCCGGGGAGGACTCTCTCGGCGCAGTCAACACGTGCATCGAGTCAAGCGCCTCCACGACAGCCAAGGTCACGACGAGGAGCAGCGCCGCCAGCGCTGCCGGTCGGCTACCGCAGAGCGCTCCCGCCGCTACCAAGAACATCGTGCAGAGGAGGATCGTCGTGGTCTTCCCCGCCCCTTCAGCGACGATTGACCACGCGCTGACCCCGAAGTAGACGCCAAGCAGCAACCACGCCGCTGCGCGTGGGTTTCCATGACGTGAGAGCCATAACAGCACCCCGAACGCCACAGCCGCGGCTCCGACCACGACAAGAGTGTGGACATGATCTGATGTGTCCGGTCCTCCGTGGGAAATCTGCACGACTCGCTGGACTCCGGGAACCAGTGCCAATACCAACGAAACAAGTAACAGGACGTTCAGCGCAACCTCGCGCTCGCGACGACCGTCCTCTCCATCGGGCTCACGGGCTTCGATCAGCAGCGCGTGGAGACGCGACGAGAGCTTCATCACCGGGATGTCGGTGCGGGTCGCGATTTCGCGCCCCGGTTGCGGCCTGGACGGCCCCCCGCCCAAGCGATGCGCGTGCCGCTGCGTGACCGATCCTGCACCTGGCTAAGCATCTCACGCCAGAAAGAAGTAGGTCAAGCATTTTTGCGTTTCGGCTCGTCGATAACGCCGCAGCGTGACCATGGTTTGCCCGACTGCATCCGCGTGATTTGGTTCTCGAGCTCCGCCACCAGCTGCGTCCCGGCCTGTCCCAAGCCGGACCCCTCATCTCGCCACCACCACCGCTTCGCGCGCCGCCATCTCGCTGGCGCGCACCAGGTAGGCGTCAAGCAGGCCGGCAGCCTCATCCTCGTTGCCCGGCATGAGGTGGCCGTCGCGGTCGCGGGTGATCGAGATGTTCGCGTGCCCCATGTACGTCAAGAGCGCCTTCGCGTTCACGCCCGCGGCGATCATCAAGCTGGCGAACGTGTGCCGACACTAGGCCGATGTCCTCGACGCGGAGCCCCATCAGCTCCCCGCGGCGCAGGCCGGCGTACATGGCGGTCGCCCACAGTGGACGGGCGCGCGCCGGCAGGGCGTCGAGGAGGTTCGTGCATTCGTCCGGCGATGCGATCCTGTCGCGTCCACCTCGGACCGCTGGCATCTCGAGCCCGGTCGTCGGGGACGGCGATTTCACCGCTGCTGACTGCCCGCTTGTAGATTGCCCGGGCGGCAGGACCGTCACCCCGACCGCGCTCGCGCTCAGCCCGCTCGCGACGAGCCGGCCGACGAGATCCTGCAGGTCCGTCCTGGTGATCTCGCTCAGCTTGACGCGACCGAGCTCGGGCAGGAGCCGGAGCCTCAGCGAAGCCTCGTATGTGCGGATCGCGGACGGTTTGTACGGGTCACCTGATCGGGTGCGGATGATCCCGGCTCGGGCGCCCTCTAGCCACTGCTCCCCCGCCTGCGTGACCGTGATCGGAACGGGGGCACGCAGGCGGGTTACGACGAACCTCGCCGTTGGCGTCCTCGCGCATCCTTTGGCCTCCGGAAGCGTCCTGAACGTCTTGCGGATCTTCTTTCCGTCCCGCTCGGAGTAAACCCACGCCTCGTACGGGCACTTGCATCGGGCCTGAGCTTTGCAGTCCCGTCCGTGTCGTTGCCTCACCCCGGTGGCCATCACGCCCCCCTTTCCCGGCCGCCGATTCGCCGCCTCGCTGCTCTCACAGCGTCAAACGCGGCCTACGCGCCCCGGATGTCCTCCTCGGGAATGAACGCGACCTCCATAGACGGCACCACATCGTCATCCCAGATGTTCGCGAGCCGGTCGACGGCTTCGCTGAGCGTTGCTGTTCCCTGTGTTCCGTGGTCGCCATTACGCTACTGCCTCGACTGGCGTCCGCTTAAGCCGGCTGGACTCTGCGGTCGCCCAACCGAGCCGCTCAGCCAAGCCGGCCACAGCGCGCATGTCGATCGGCGCGTACTCACACCGATCGACAAGCTGGCCCGAAACAACTCGAGTCATGGCATCGAGCACGTGTGTGAGTGCGCCACGCTCTCCGGTCATTGTCGTGCTGCCGGAGGCGTCGAGGACCTGATCGAGCAGGAGAACGTCCTCACGGAGGATGCGCATCGCTGCACCACGGTCTTCGGGTCCCGCCAGGCTGCCGCGCAGTACGTCGTCCTGGTCCGTGCGAAGTGCCTTGCTGTCGTCGTGGATCTCCTTCACGAGTGCGCTGCGAACGTCCTCGAGATATTCCGCCGGGATTTGGATCACTTCGGCCATTGCTGGCTCCTCTCCGTTGGGTGACTCCGAGAGAGCGGTGCTGCCTGGCGAGGAGGACGACGCACCGAACAGGTAGCGTCCTCTGGCGCGCCGGGGAGGTCCTAACTCTCCGGTGCCAGCACTACGCGCGGCACGACCCAAAATTCGGACATGGGATATCGTCGCAATTAGGCCAACGGAGACGCGGGGCTCCGGCTTGTGGTTGTACTAGCGCGACCTAGCGCGGCGTGGGCGGTCTCGCTCAGCAACTGAAGCTCTGGCTAGACCGACTGCTCTTATCATCCTGCAGTGTGCTGACCGTTGATGACCATCGGCCGCCGGTCCCGCCAGCCGATCTGATGCTGCGAGTAGTTCCTTCGTTTGAGGCTGACGACGTGGAGGCGGCTCGCCGCGCTTTCGACGTCGAAGGGTTGAACAACCTGCGCTTCTTCGAGCATGCTGTTGGTGCCGTGTCGCCATGGCATTTCGGTGGCGACGTTTGGCTGGGGGATGAGCGCGTCGGTAAACAGCGTTCCTTCGCGGACTTTGACCGTCTGCTTGATTTTGGTTGCGGCTGTGGGCGGTTCCTGCGTCATCTCGGCCCCTTGGCCGCGCAGGTGGAGATCCACGGGACGGATATCGATCCGGAGATGATCGAGTGGTTGCGGTCGAACGTTCCCTTCGCCCGGTACGAGGTTGCGCGACACGAGCCGCCCCTTCCGTATCCCGATCATTACTTCGATCTGGTGATCAATCACAGCGTGTTCTCGCATCTCGATGAGCGACGGCAGGATGATTGGCTCGCCGAGCTTCAGAGGGTGACTCGACCCGGGGCGTTGCTGCTCTTAACGGTCGAAGGCCAGTCCACGTGGGCCCGCACCCGTTCAGCGAGTGAGAACGCGGGAGAGGACGTGGGAGGGTGGCAGGCCGTGCTTGAGACGCGCGGAATCCTCTTCATCGAAAACGATGGCTGGGTCGGTTCGACGCATCCCGGGTTCTACCATTCGACGGTTCACGCCCCGTGGTATGTGTTCGAGCACTGGGGGGAGTTCTTCGACATAGAGGCGTATCTGCCGGATGGGTCCTGGTCGCAGGACCTCGTCGTCCTGCGACGCCGCGAGGACGGAGCTCTCCCGTCATGGCCTGCGATAGGACGTCGCCTCGCTCGAACGGGGCCACATCAGGTTCACGCAGCCGCCAAACCCACGAGGCCCTCCGCGTACGGCATAGCACGGGGCATCGCGCGGCGGCTGCCTCGAGCTCTACGGCACCGGCGAGGCAAAAGGGCATCCCAGCACAGCGAGCTGGATACTCAACAGCTGATCCGGGAGATGGACATGCTGCGACTGGGGTTGTATGAGCAGGGCAAGCGCATCTCGGTCCTTGTCAAACAGCTACGCGACGAGATCCGGGCGCTGAGCAGCGACGATCACCCCGCGTAGACGTGAACGGTGCCTGTACCTGTGTGTCTGCTACCCCCTCGGCGTACGCTTGGCACAACTTCTGGCGCGCAGAGCCTCTGAACGGCGAAAGCCCTGCAAAACAGGTTCTTCGGGCTAGATGTGATACATCGGGGCACCCGCCGCAGCGATCTCCTGCTCGGCGATGCTGGCCACCGTCGCCTCAGACAGGACCGCCCCGGCCGCCTGGGCGGCGGTGAAGAAGATTCCGCTGGCATCGCGCCCGATCGGGCCGTCGAGGATCTCGACCAGTTCGAGCACGGTGATCGTCTCGGCCGAGCGGGCGAGACTGTAGCCACCCTTGACGCCGCGCTGGGAGCGGACGACGCCGGCGCGGCGCAAGCTCGCGAACAGTTGCTCGAGGAACTGAACCGAGATGTTGCGCCGGCGGGCCAATTCGGCGATCGGCACCGGGCGGGCGGGACCATCCCCTCCGTGGCGGTGCAACTCGACGAGCGCACTGAGGGCATACGGGGACTTGGTGGTGATCGAGATCACTGCAGCCCGATCGTAGACCAGCGCCGATCTTCTAGATCCAACCGCGCTCGGTGGCCATCAGCACCGCCTGGGCGCGGTCCATGGCGCCCAGCTTGCCGTAGACGTTGTGCAGATGGGTCCGCACTGTGCTCGTCGACAGCCCCAGTTCGGCGGCGATCTGCTTGTAGACCATGCCTTTGGCCAGGCCGCGCAGGACGTCGACCTCGCGGCTCGACATCGGGCACGGGTCGATCGGGCGCGGGCGACCACCGGAGGTGGACAGCGGCAGCTCGTACATCAGCGTGCGCAGGTTGGCCGGGCTGACCCCGAGGACCCGCGCCGCAGCCAGCATCTCGGCCGGCGTGACCGCCCCGCCGAGCACGTAGTGGGCGAGCATGTCCGCCAGCCGGACGATCGCAGCCTCACCCTCGGCATCGTCGGCGTGGTGGCGCTCGATGACGCCGGCCACGGACCGGGGCAGCCCCCAGCGGCGCGCCAGCACTCCGCCGACGAGCGCGTGGTCGACTCCGAGCTCGCGGCGCTCGTTGCCGATCCGCTCCTCGGGCGTGCGAGCGTCCCCGTGGACCTGACCCGGATAGCCCGGGTAGGCGTGAATCAGGACGAGCTTTCCGATGTCGTGCAGCAACGACGTGACCAACAGCCGGTCACGGTCCTCGAAGTTGATCTCGCGGGCGAGCCGATCCGCGGCTCGCTGGGTGACCACGGCGTGCAGGCGGAAGCGCTCGGGAATGCTCTGCCACACGGCGGTGCGCTCAAAGAAGTCAAACGTGCGCGCACGACTGGCGATCGCGTGCACGGTGCGCGCGTTCAGCGCCTCGACCCCGGAGACGACGCTGTCGATTCGCCCGGCGTTGGGCCCGTCGACCTGATTGGCCAGCCGCACCACGGTGACCGTCAGCGCGACATCGGCCTCGACCGCCGACACGACGTCGGAGGTCGACGGGTCGCCATCCTCGAACAGGCGCAGCACCCGGTTGCGGGACTCGACCAGCACCGGATAGGCCTCCAGGGCCTCGAAGGCGGCCGTCAGCCGCCGTCCGTGTCCTTCGTTGTGGTGGCGTTCACGCGCCGCAAACGGGTCGGGGGTCGGCACCTCCGTCACCACTGCCAGGGTCGCCACGTCAGGTCACGCGCCTTTTCCCGCCCGCGCGTGCGCACGCGGCGATCGCTGGATCCGCTTATCCGGAGCCATTGGCCCATCTATCGGCAGATATCCGATCGCGGTTTAGGACTGATCGGCCGGCGAGTCGCCGGAGGCTCCGGCACGCCGCAGCGCGGCATCGATCCGCGCCAGACTCTCGTCCTGTCCCAGCAGGACAAGGGTCTCGAAGATACCGGGGGAAACGGTCCTGCCGGCCAGCGCGACGCGAATGGGCTGAAACAGCTTGCCGGGCTTGAGGCCGCGATCGTCGGCCACCTCGCGCAGCGCGGGCTCCAGCGCTTCCGGCGTGAAGGGATCCACCGTGGCCAGGGCCTGTCGGGCCGCGACCAGCCCGGCGCGACCCTCCGGAGAGCCAATCGTCTTGGCGAATGCGACCAGATCGTCGGCCGGCCCATCGAACACGAAGCCGACCAGCGGCCAGAAGTCAGCCAGGGTCTGGATCTTCTCGCACGAGACGGCGACCGCGGCGGCCAGCCCCTCCCGGCCGGTGAACACCTCCAGGCGCCGGGTCAGCTCCGCGGGTTCGAGCTCGCGCAGGTGCTGACCGTTGAAGTGGCGCAGCTTGCGTTCGTCGAACACCGCCGAGTTCTTGGAGACGCGGTCGAGGTGGAAGCGCTCCGCGAGCTCGGCGAGGCTGAAGTGCTCCTCATCGGCGGCGAAGCCCGCCCCGAGCAGCGCGATGTAGTTGTTGACCGCCTCGGGTAGGTATCCGGCGTCACGCAGCTGCTGCACCGAGGCGGCGCCATGGCGCTTGGAGAGCTTGCGCCCGTCCGGGCCGTGCAGCAGAGGCAGGTGGGCATACCGCGGTGGCGTCGCGCCGAGCGCATCGAGCACCAGCATCTGCTTGGGCGTGTTGGAGAGGTGGTCCTCGCCTCGAACCACATGGGTGATCTGCGCATCGAGGTCGTCGATCGCGACGGCGAAGTTGTAGAGCACCGAGCCGTCCGCGCGGGCGATGACCGGATCGTCGAGGTTGGCGTTGGGGAAGCTCGTGGCCCCACGGATCACGTCGTCCACCACCGTTTCGCCGGCGTCTGGGACGTGCAATCGCACCGCGCCAGCCGCCTCGGCAGTCCCCCGAAAGCCACGCTCAGACCCCTCTCGGTCCTTGAACGCCCGGACGTCGTCGCCGGTCGCCGTGGAGCGATAAGCGTGGCCATTGGCCAGCAACTGCTGCAGGGCCTCACGGTGGCGCTCGGACTGATCGGTCTGCAGGACCGGCCCCTCGTCCCAGCCCAACCCGAGCCAGCTCAGGGCATCAAGGATCTGCTCGATGTTCTCGGGCGTTGAGCGCTCACGGTCGGTATCTTCGATGCGCAGGACGAGCGTTCCGGCACGCCCGTGGGGACCGTCACCGGGTCCGTGGGCCAGCAGCCAGTTGTACAGCGCCGTCCGGGCGCCGCCGATGTGGAGCGCCCCGGTCGGTGACGGAGCAAAGCGAACACGCATGGACACGATCTAACTGATGCTAATCGGCGCCCACGTCTCCCCGGCGGGCGGTCTCGTCAAGGCGGTCGCTCGTGGCACCGATCTCGGGGCTCGCTCGATCCAGATCTTCAACCAGTCCCCGCGGATGTGGCGGCCAACGGCCTACGGCGAGGTCGACTTCGCCGCGTTTCGCGGGGCGATGGACGCAAGCCGAATCGACGCCGTCCTGATCCACGCCGTCTACCTGCTCAACTGCGCGTCCGAGGACAAGGAGATCCGGGACAAGTCCCGGGCCTCGCTGGTTCAGTCCTTGAACGTCGGGGACGAGATCGGGGCCACCGGAGTCGTGCTGCACGCCGGCTCGGCCAAGCAGGGCAACGTAGCCAGCGCGATCAAGCGGGCGGGCAAGGTAATCGCCCAGGCCCTGGCCGAGACCGAGCACTGCCCGCTTCACCTCGAGGACACCGCGGGTGCCGGAGGGACCCTTGGGCGTTCCTTCCAGGAGCTGGCCGACCTGATCGACGCCTCGGGCGGGGGGCCGCGGCTCGGGGCGTGTCTGGACTCCTGCCACCTGCTCGCCTCCGGCTATGACGTGCGCACGGCCGGCGGGCTGACCGAGACCCTGGATGACTTCACGCGCGTGGTCGGCCTCGAACGCCTCGGCTCGCTGCATCTCAACGACTCCCAGACGCCGCTGGGCTCCAACCGCGATCGCCACGCGCGAGTCGGTCAGGGGGAGATCGGCGCGCGGGGCTGCGCCGCGTTCCTGTCCGAGCCGCGCTTTGAGAATCTCCCGCTGGTGCTCGAGACCGAGGCCACCCCGGAGGAGATCGAGCTGTGCCGCCAGCTGCGCCGTCGGGGCATGGCAGCGCGGCGGCGGGCCGCCAGGCGTTAGCGTGCTCACGCGATGACTCGCCGTGACCCTGCCGACGCCCTGGTGATCTTCGGGATCACCGGGGACCTGGCGCGCAAGATGACCCTCCGGTCGCTCTACCGGCTGGAGAAACGCCGGCTGCTGCCCGCGCGGGTGATCGGGGTTGCCGCCGAGGATTGGAGCGTCGAACACCTGCGAAAGCACGCCCGCGCCGCGATCGGCGAGTCCGGCGAAAAGATCGAGGCCAAGGTCTGGCATCGCTTGTCCCGGCGCCTGGAATACATCGGCGGTGACTTCGGCTCCCCGGACACCTACGAGCAGCTCACGGCAGCTCTCGGTCCCTGTATCAACCCGGTCTTCTATCTGGAGACCCCGCCGCGGCTGTTCGCAACCGTCGTCGCGGGCCTGCACAGCGCCGGGTTGCTCGCCGGCGGGCAACGGGTCGCGGTCGAGAAGCCCTTCGGACATGACCTGCGTTCAGCGAAGGCGCTGGCTGCCGATCTTCATCGCTTCGTCGACGAGTCCCAGCTCTATAGGATTGACCACTTCCTCGGCAAGCTCGGCCTCGAGGAGTTCCTCTACCTGCGGTTTGCCAACACGACGCTGGAACCGATCTGGAACCGCAACTACGTCTCCTCGGTTCAGATCACCATGGCCGAGCCCTTCGGGGTCCAAGAGCGCGGGCACTTCTATGACCCGGTCGGCGCGCTACGCGACGTGGTCGTCAACCATCTCCTGCAGCTGCTGGCGGCAGCGGCGATGGAGCCGCCCGCCGCCGGCGATCCCGGCAGCATCAAGGACGCCAAGGCGGGGGTGCTGCATTCGATGGCCGCCGCTCAGCCGGCGCAGTACGTGCGCGGCCAGTACACCGGCTATCGTTCGATCCCGGGCGTGGCCACGGGATCGGACACTGAGACCTTCGCCGCACTGCGCTTGGAGATCGACAATTGGCGGTGGGCCGGAGTGCCGTGCTTCATCCGCACCGGCAAGCGGCTGCCGGTCAAGGTCACCGAACTGCGGCTCGTCTTCCAGCACGCCCCGCGCCTGCCGTTCCTGCCCCGCGCTCACCGCCGGCCCGAGCCCAGTGAGCTGATCATCCGGATCGATCCCCACACCGGGATCCGTCTCGGCCTCGACGCGCTGCGCGCCGACATCCCTGGGGCCAGCGGGATCGACCTTGACATGACCTTTGACGAAGCCGGCGGCGAGGGCGCGACCCCGTATGAGGTGCTGCTTCACGCCGCATTGATCGGCGATTCGACCCGATTCACCCGTCAGGACCTCGTCGAGGAGTCCTGGCGAGTCCTCGGGCCACTGCTCACCTCTCCTCCCCCATCGATCCGCTATAGAGGCGGGACTTGGGGGCCCAAGGCGGCCGACGAGCTCCTGCGCGACAAGGGTGGCTGGCGAAAGCCCTGGCTGCCATGAGATCCCGTCTCGGCACCCTGCTGTGGATCGTCATCGGCGTGTACTTCGCCTCCTCACACCACTACCTCGACAACGCAGACACGCTCAAGCGGATCATCTCGGTCGCGCTGGCGATCATCCTCTGGCCGCTGCTGTTACTCGGAATCAACCTGCACGTGAAGTGATCGCGAGCGGCCGATGAGGCATCAAACCCGGTCACGGCCGCCTTGCATTCGGGTAGCCAGCCGTAGTCATCGACGATCACCCCAGCCGCCGACGGAGAGGTGTGGATAGAGAGCGTCAAGCGCCTGGATCGTCGACTCGTAAGGTCGCCGCCGAGCCGGAGCAGGGCCCACCTCTCGTCGGCGAGCCCAGGCAGCGTGGCCTTGAAGAAGCCCGTGAGGAACCTGACCGGCAGGCCCACAAAGGAGTCAGCGACCCAGACGGTGCGGTCGGTCACGCCCCACGCCCTGAGCACGGCGCGCATGTAGATGCTCGCGCCGCCGCGCCAGACCCCGGTGTCGATGATGTCGCCCGCACGTCCGCAGCCGCTCGACGTGGCGCCTGGCCAGGTGCAGGCCACGAGCGCTGAGGATCCGGTCGATCGCGCGGCGCCGCCGCTCCGGTGCCGCGATCAGTTCCTCTCGTGGCGCGAAGCTGCCGAGCAGGGCCCCCTGCACCAGGGAGAGGTAGGCCTCGCGGACATCGACATCGGCGTCGGCGTCAGCGCCGGCGTTCACGAATCGACGGTTAGGCGACGCTTGCGGCCGGCTGAGCCGCGACTACGGCGTCGACCAGCGCCGAACCGAAGAGATGATCGAGCTCGGCATGTAGGCTCGCGGTGCGGGCCACGCGGAAGCTCGGACCCAGCCGCAGGCGGCGATGGCCGCGGGACGTGGACAGCTCGACGAGGACGTCACACTCGCCGGGGAAGCCGGCCAGGAGGTCCTTGAGCTCGCCCAACGCGCTGGCGGGCAGCACGGTGGCGTCCAGGCGCAGGCGCAGCGCGCTGGCGCGCACGACGGGCTGGGCGGCCTGGGCCTGGGCGGCCTCGACCTCCGCCTGGGTGGGCTCGAAGCGCGCGACATGCTGGGCGATCAGGCACGTCTTCTCGCGGTCCTTGTGGTCGACCTTGCCACGAATGATCACGATCGAATCCGTGGTTAGGGCGTCTTCGCTGGCCGCCAGTGACTTGCCGAAGACGATCACCTCGACGGACGTCTCCAGGTCATACAGGGTGGCGAACATCATCCAGTCGCCCTTCTTGGTCTTGATCCGCTTGGCCTGCGTAATCATCCCGCCGACGGTGACCCAGTCACCGTCGCGGCGGGCGGACAGCTCGGCCAGCGGACCGTCTGACCTGGCGCGCATCGCGGGCGCAACGTCGCGCAGCGGGTGGGCGGAGATGAACAGGCCGATCGAATCCTTCTCGGCCGCCAACAGCTCGGTGCGCCCGAACTCCCTGGTCGGGATCGGCGCGTGACTGGGCGCGGCGAACGCCGCCGCGCTGGCCCCGCGGTCGGGTGCGGGGTCGAGGTCGAAGATCGAGCCCTGGCCGATGAGCGCGTCCTGCTGGGCCTTCTGGCCGGCGGCCTGGGCGGACTCAAGCACCTCGAGCATGCCCTTGCGGGTGGCGTTGGTGGAGCCGAACGCGCCGCATTTGATCAGCGCCTCGATCGCCTTCTTGTTGACGGCGCGGTTGTCGATCCGCTCGCAGAAGTCGAAAATCGAGCTGAACTCACCGTTCTCCGCCCGAGCGGACTTGATCGCCTCGACGGCCGCGTAACCGACGCCTTTGACCGCGTCCAGGCCGAAGCGGATGTTGCCGTCCACCACCACAAACGCGTGGTCGGAGAGGTTGACGTCGGGTGACAGGATCTCGATCCCCATCTGCTCGGCCTGGGCGACGAAGAACGGCACCTTGTCCTTGGTGTCCATCACCGAGGAGATCAATGCGGCCATGTACTCGGCGGGGTAATTGGCGCGCAGCCATGCCGTCCGGTAGGCAATCAGCGCGTAGCAGGCGGCGTGAGATCGATTAAACGAGTAGTCGGCCGACCGCTCGTTGGTCGTCCACAGCCACTCGGTCACCGAATCGCTGGTCCCCGACGCGCGGCACCCCTGAAAGAACTCGGGCTTGAGCTTGACCATCGCCTGGCGGTTCTTCTTCCCGATTGCCTTGCGCAGGTCATCCGCCTTGGCCCCGCTGAACCCGGCGATCTCCTTGGAGATCTGCATCGCCTGCTCCTGGTAGACGACCACCCCGTTGGTCGACTCCAGGATCGACCGCAGCCGCTCGTCGGCGTAGGACACCGTCTCGGGGTTGTGCTTGCCGCGGGTATAAACCGGGATGTTCTGCATCGGACCCGGGCGATACAAAGCGTTGAGCGCGACCAGGTGCTCGAACTCTGAGGGCTGGACCTTGCGCAGCGTCTCGCGCATCCCCTCGGACTCGAACTGGAAAACGCCGATCGAGTCGCCCCGGGCCATCATCTCGTAGGTCTTGGCATCGTCGAGCGGCAGTGCGGCCATGTCCGGCCGGTCCCCAGTCGACCGCTCGATGATGTCCAGCGCGTCCTCGATCACGTCGAGGTTGCGCAGGCCGAGGAAGTCCATCTTGAGCAGACCGAGCTGCTCAACGGGCTTCATCGAGAACTGGGTGACGGTCCGGAAGATCTTGTCGCCGTTCTCGTCGACCCCGGCGTCGGCGATCTGCAGCGGAACGATGTCAGTCAGCGGCCGGTCGGCGATGACGACCGCGGCGGCGTGGATCGAGGAGTTGCGCACGATCCCCTCAAGGCCCTGGGCGACGTCGACGATCTGCTTGGCCGTCGGGTCGCGGTCGACCTCCTGACGCAGCGGCTGCCCCGGGGCCAGGCACTCCTGAAAGCTCGGCGACCGGCCCATGATCGGGTCCGGGATGAGCTTGGCCAACCGGTCACCGGCACCGTAGTCGTGGCCGAGCACGCGGGCAGCGTCGCGGGTGGCCGCGCGCGGGAACATCTTGCCGAAGGTGACGATCTGAGCGACCGAGCCGCGACCGTACTTCTCGGTCACGTAACGGATCACGCGTTCACGGCCGCGGACCGAGAAGTCGATGTCGATATCGGGCATCGACACGCGCTCGGGGTTCAGGAAGCGCTCGAACAGCAGGTCGTAGCGCAGCGGGTCCACGTCGGTGATCGACAACGCGTAGGCGACGATCGAGCCCGCGGCCGAACCGCGGCCCGGACCGACTGCGATCCCGGCGTCCTTGGCGTACTTGACGAAGTCCCAGACGATCAGGAAGTAGGCGTTGAAGCCCATCCGGTCGATCACGCCCAGCTCGTATTCGGCGCGCTCGATGGCCGCCGCCGGGATCGGATCCCCGTAGCGATGGCGCAGCCCCGCCCAGACGAGCTCACGCAGGTAGGTGACCTCGGGGCCGCCGTCGGGGGTCTGATAACTGGGGATCAGCTGGCGGCCGAGCTCGAGCTCCACGTTGCAGCGATCGGCGATCTCGACCGTGGAGGCGATCGCCTCCGGCCACTCGGCGAACGCGTCAGCCATCTCCTGGCTGGAGCGCAGGAAGAACTCGTTGGTCTCAAAGCTGATCTTCGGCTCGGCGAGGGTGGACTTCGTCTGCACGCACAACAGCGCGGCGTGGTGGTGAAAGTCCTCGCGGCGCAGGTAGTGCACGTCTCCGGTCCCGACGATCGGGCGTCCGAGCTCCCGCGCGATGCGGATGATCTCCTCGTTGCAGGCGTTCTGCACGGCGAGACCGTTCTTCTGGACCTCGAAGTACACGTTGTCGCGTCCGAACGCGCCCATCAGCTCCTGCGCATGGGCGCGCGCGGCGTCGCCGCGGCCCTCGATCAGGTGCTGGCAGAACCGCGAGGCCAGGCAGCCTGAAAGCGCGATGATGCCGTCGCCGTGGGCGGCGAGCTGCTCGAGGTCGACCCCGGGCTTGCCGCGCTGGTAGCCCTCCAGAAAGCCCGCCGAGGAGAGCTTGACGAGGTTGCGGTAGCCGACCGGATTGGAGGCCAGCAGCGTCAGGTGGAAGCGATCGAAACGACCGGGTCCGCGACGGGTGTGGTCATCGACGACGTAGACCTCGCAGCCGATGATCGGCTTGATGCCGTGCTTCTGGCACGCCGTGAACAGCTCGACCGACCCGTTCATCACCCCGTGGTCGGTGAGGCCGAGGGCGGGCTGATCAAAAGCCGCCGCCCGCGCCGCGAGGTCGTCGACCCGGCACGCCCCGTCGAGCAGCGAGTACTCGGAGTGGACGTGGAGGTGGGCGCAGGTGGCGGTCATCGGGGTGTGGTTCTCACCACGCGCGGAGCACTGAGGCTCGGCGGCATGGGCGGCTCGAACGGCCACACAGCCCGTCGAGCACCATCGATTTCGAGCATAGGCCCCGGGGCGGACGCCGAGGCCGACCCGGCGCGGCGCCGGTCAGGATTCAGCCGCTCTGTGCGGTCTTGACCCATTTGCGCAGCAGCGCTAGCGGCCATTCGTCCCCGATCACAGTCGCGCCCTCCGCGCGCTCGCCGGCCAGGATCCGCTCGAGCGTCCCCGCGGGACCCGCGACGCTGACCGCGATACCCGCGGCGGGGCGCTCGCCGGTCACCGCCGGCGCCTCGCCGCCGCGGATCAGCAGATACACCGGCTCGCCGCCGTCAACGGTGTAGGCGAGCGAGAAGCACTCCCTGGTGGTGAGCGCCGGGTCGATCAGCCCGGCGAGAAGCAACAGCGCCGTATGGGGCCTGAGGCGGACGCCGAGCCGGTGCAACTCAACCAGGTCCAGGTTGGTACCGATCACCGCCTCCAGCGCCGCCACCCGCGACCGTCGGCCCCGGATGCGAGCGACCCCGCGGCCAAAGCGGCGCCGCAGTCGCCCGGCGACGATCATCCGGGCCAGCTCGGCGTGATCGCCGATGACCTGGAAGTCGACGTCGCCCAGGCTGCCGACGGGCTCCCCGGTCACGATCCGGACGGGGCCGTCGGCGGCGCTGACGTGGACCGCCGTCCCCCGGCCGCCGAGCAGCAGTTCATAGCTCACCGGCTCAGCGATCACCGCGCGCTGGGCGGGGAGCAAGTCGACCAGCAGCCGCCCAGCCCAGGCGGGGTCTGACGCCACGAGCCGCGCGAAGATCGGGGCCAGCCACGCGCGGGCGCGGTGGTCGGCTGGAGGGCGCACAGTCTCGGAGGTGGTGAGCGGCGCGGCCTCCCGCCCGGACGGCCCGACCTCCGACGCCGGCGGCCCGTCCTCGGGCGGGACGGCCCGCTCGCGCAGGCGCGCCAGCGCCTCGTTGAGGCGTGCGGGCTCGACCTCGGATCCCCGCGCGGAGATCTGCGGGGGAACCGGCGGCG